>CALMPZ010000128.1 GCA_937871645.1 uncultured Polymorphobacter sp. | reverse complement strand
CTGCCGCGCCACGCGCCGATCGCGGCACCGGTGGCACCGCCGATGAACGGGCCGACGAACGGGATCGGGATGGCGACCGCGGCGCCGATCAGCGCGAACGGCAGCACGTCCTTGCCGAGGCCGAACTTGTTGGCGCGGTTGATGACTTCGGCGGCGTCGTCATAGGCTTCGCCGGCCGTCTGCTTGACCGATTTGATGGTTTTCTGGGTATCCTCGCGCGCGATGAAATCGGCGGCATCCTCGGCCGCCTTGGCCGCAGTCTGCTTGAGTTCGGTGGCGAGGTCGTCGAGCTTCTTGGCCATCGGCGTTGCCCTTTCGAATGTCGAGCCGGTGGTGAGCATCGCGCAAACGCTCTGTTCAATCAAGCTTGCGGCATGCGGCTAATCGTCGTGGTGCGTCACCCGACCGCCGCCGCGCACGAACGACAGCCCGATCAGCCCGAGCAGCAGCAGCCCCGAGATCGGCAGCAGGCCGATGCGTTGCGACTTGCCGGCTTCGGTAGCGATTTCGACGAGCATCGGCGCCAGCCAGCTCGTCGCGGTGCCCGAAATGACGAACAGCCCGAAGAACACCCCGACGCGGTCACGCGGCACGACGCGCGTCAGCATCGTCCGCGATGACGCATAGGCCGAGGTTACGGTGATCGCCGCGAGGAAGCCCGCCAGCAGCAGGCCGATTTCGGGCATGGTGCGGAACATCGGGCCGTCCCAGATCGGCGCGTGGTCGGCAGCGGGCCATGGCTGGTAGAAGAAGGTGTCGCGCGTCATGCCGAGCGTCATCAGCTGTGAGATGATGACGCCGGTGATTTCGAGGCGCAGCGCCACCTTCGGCCCAAGGCGTCCATCGAGCCAGCCGCCAAGCAGCCCGCCGCCGACCGCGACGATGCTGAGTAGCAGCCCGTACATCAGCAGCTCGAGCGTGCCCCAGCCCATCGCGCCCGCGGCATAGACGCCACCGAACACCAGGATGCCGGTCAGCCCGTCGGTGTAGAACATGCGCGCGCCGAGGAAGATCATCGCGTCGCGGTGGCCGCGGGCTTCCTTGAACAGGTTGACCAGGTCGGCGGCGCCCTCGACCACCGCATTGGCGAAACGCATGCCGGTGCGCGGCACGTCGGGAACGAAGCGAAACAGCGGCAGCACACCGATTGCCATCGCCACCGCGACGATCGGCGCCACGATGCGGTCCTGTTCGTGCGCGGCGATGTCGAGCCCGAACATCGGCACCTTGGGTATGAAGCTCCAGTCGACGACGCCGGGCAGCGCGAACGCCCACAGCACGAAAATCAGCATGCCGACCGACACGAAATTGCCGAACGCCAGCGCCAGCCCCGATGTCGCACCGGCGCGCGCCATGCCGGCGGCGGGCAGCAGCAGCGCGTTGTGCAGCGTTTCGGTGAAGGCGAACAGCACGCCGATCACCGCCATGATCGCCACCACCGTCATCGGCTGTAGCCCCGAACCGTCGGGCAATGTCCACCACAGCGAGAAAATCAAAGGAATGAGCAGCATCATCACGCCGGCGAGCCAAGGCTTGCGGCTGCCCATGCGGTCCACCGTGGCGCCCAGAATCGGCGCCAGCAGCATCACGCCCCAGCCGGCATATTTTGCGGCCGACGCCGCGAGCGCCTGGCCCTTGACCGGGTCACCGACGACGGTGGTCACGAAATAGGGGGTAAAAATATAGATGGTGATGAGGATGACATAGGGGTCGCGGGCGCCCTGAAACAGCGCCCAGCTCCATGCCGGCAGCCCAAGCCCCTTGGCGCGCGCCGGCACAGCGGTATCGGTCATCGTAACGATGGCGGAAGTCCTTCCCCAAAATCAGTGGCCCACATTCGTGGTGCGTCGGGGCACGATGGCAGCGCAGACGGCGCTTGCCAAACGTTGATTTCAGGAAATCGCCAGTCCGGCGCGCCGCAGTGCGGGTTCGGGGACGCGCGTCGCGCCCGCAATCGCGCCGAGCAGCGCTGGCGCGATGCCGATGACGCCGATCATCAGCCGCTGGCCGATACCGGAAAAGCCCGCGCGTTGCAGCCAGGTGGCGAGGCGGATCTGGCGCGCCACATCGCCGCATAACCGCGCATGGTAGGTCGCGGCATCGGCGCCCGCCGCCACCGCATGTGCCGCCAGCCGCCCCGAATGTAAAGCGATCGACATGCCGTCGCCCGAAAATGACGGGATGACGCCGGCCTGGTCACCCATGCGGAACAGCCGTGCCGAGTCGCTGGGACTGGCGCGGTGGATGAAGCCGTAGGGCACCCCCGAAATCGTCAGCGGCTTGAGGAGCAGCGGCTGCGCATCCCCCAACCGGCGCGCGAGCAGCGGTTCGGTCAGCAGTGCCGAAAACAGCGCGTCCCAGTTGCGCCCGAGTGCGGCGAAGCGCGCACGGGTGACCAGCAGGCACAGGTTGGCGACGCCGCCTTCGATGAGCTGCAATCCGGCGTAGCCGCCGTCGAACAGGTGCACCTCGATCATGCCTGCCAGCGCAGCGTGCGCGGCGGCATCGACGCGGAAATATTGCTTGAAGCCGATGAGGTCGTCGATGCTGCCGGTCGTGTCCCTTGCCGCGCCGCGCACTTCATGCTTGCCGCTGCCGAGCAAGACGGTCCCGGCATTGAGTGGCCCGGCGCTGGTGGCGAGGCTGCCGCCGTCAATGCCGCGCACGCTGACACCGCGCTGGATTTCGGCACCCGCCGCCGCCGCATGGTCGAGCAGCGCCGCATCAAGCACGCGCCGCGACACACCAATCGCGGTGAACGGCAGCGCGGCTTCGGCGCTGCGTGCGCCGGCGACCAGCCGGATACGACCGATCGGCGCGCCGCCGAGGCGTCCGACATCTAATCCCAGCGCCGCCAGATGCGCCTGTGCCTCGGTCGACAGGAATTCGCCGCAGATCTTGTCGGTGGGCGCGGCGTCGCGTTCGAGCAGCAACGGCGGCTTGCCGGCGTGGGCCAGCAGCGTCGCCGCCGCCGCACCGGCCAGTCCGCCACCGATGATGACCGTCTCGGTCACCGGATGCGACCAACGCACAGTCGGAACGGGAATTCATTGGTCAGCGTGACGCCCGCGCGGTCGATGCCCGATGCGGCGATCAGCGCCTCCCACTCGGCACGCGTGAACGACCGCGCCACCGAAACTTGACCGTCATGCACCACCGTCGGATGCCAGCGCGCGACGCGGGCCAGCAGCCCGAAGCCGTAAAAGGCGAACCAGTGGCGGTGCAGGTCGCTGTTGTACCAGCCACGCAGCGCCGCACCGTCCATCCACGCGAGAAAGCGTGCCACCAACGCATCGGGCATGTGGTGCGTGCAGATCGCGCTGACGACGAAATCGGGGCGCGTGGCGGGGTGGTAGTCGAAGACGTCGGCGGTGACATAGTCGATGCCGAGCGCCGGGTCGGTCGCGGCGCGCGCGGCGGCCTCGCTGCGCGGGTTGATGTCGATGCCGGTGAGGCGGCAGGTCTTGCCGGCCTTCGTCGCCCAGGCATGGACGGCGCGCAGCATGTCGCCTTCGCCCGAGCCGACATCGACCAGGCTGAAATGGTCGAGATCGCGCGCGGCACGTTTGAGCCAGTTGAGCGTCGGCCGCCGCGCCAGCGTCACCGTATTGACGATGGCGAGGTCGTGGATCAGCGCGGCAAAGTCGGCGGTGGTGACGTCCTCGCCGTCCATCCACTCGTCTTCGGTCGACCGCGCCGCAAAACTGCGCATCTTACTTCCCTCTCCCCTTGCGGGAGAGGGCGACTCGCGTCAGCGAGCGGGGTGAGGGGTGAGGGGCGGCATTTGGATCAACCGAAGCGGCGGACATGGTTCCCACCGTCGAATACCCCTCACCCCGCCGCGCTGGCGCGCG
>CALMPZ010000127.1 GCA_937871645.1 uncultured Polymorphobacter sp. | reverse complement strand
TCGACGCCGACGGCCAGCCCAAGCTCTACGAGACGGTCTATGTCGATCCGCGTTCCGCGACGTCCGACGACACCATCGATCGTGAAACTCCACTCGCGGTGCCAGCCGAGGATACCCCATTGGCACCGGCGCTCGGCAAGCCATTGCGCGACGAACTCGCGGTACAGCGCACGCAGCTGCTCGCGCTGCATGTCGCGAGCGACAGCCATATCGCGATCGATCTCGCGATCTTCCTGCTCGCCGATGCGCAGGCGAGCCACGGGCGCGGGTTCGATCATGGCTCGACACTGCGCGCGCCGCGGCCGACGCGTGCGCCGTTCGGCTACAAGCCGGAAGGCGCGGCGGACGAGCAATTGCGGCTGATCGAGGACTCGCTCAACTATGACTGGGCCAAGTCGCGCGACACCGGTGAGCGCTTTGACGCATTCCGCGCGCTCGATGCCGACAAGCGCGGTGCCTGGGCCGGGTGGACGGTGGCGAAAACGCTCGAAGCGATGCTCGGCGACGAGCCGAACGCGCGGTTCCACAACCATCTCGGGCGCAACCTTGGCATCGATGTTGCGGCGTGGTGGCGGCCGACTGCCGCGAACTTCTTCAACCGTGTCCGCAAGAGCGTCGTCCTCGACACGCTCGATGCGATCGGCGGCAGCGATCTCCGAAACCGCTACGCCGCCGCGAAGAAGGGCGACCTTGCCAATGCCGCTGAGAAGCTCTGCGCCGGCGCGTCGATCGTCGAAGCCGAGGTGCGCGCCGCTGCTCTCGCCTGGGTACCCGACGTGATGCAGTTCGCCCGCACCGCCGGTGTCTCGGCAGCGGGCGATGATGGTGTCGCGCCAGAGCCTGACAATGGCGATGCGCCCCGCGCGTCGACCGACGATCCTGACGCCAAGGGCGAGCCGGGAGCCGACGACGACGAGGTCGATCAGGCCGCCTGACGCTTCCCGAGCGCCGACTGGGGCCGAGTGCCGACTGGGGCCGTGGCAACGCGGCCCCATTTTTTGTGCGCCAATTGGAAAGCCGTCGGCCGGCACCTTACGCCAGCGAGAGGGGAGGCGATGGGGCGATCGTGACCCGGCGACGACAGCCGGAGACACGCCCGAGGAGGTGCCCGATGACCATGCTGCAGCTCGATTTGACGTCCGCCATCGACCGCAAGGCCGACTACCTGTTCGCCGTCGCGCGCAGTGTAGCGACGAGGCTCAAGGCCGGTGTCGAAACCAGCCGCTTCGATCTCACCGGCCTGATGCAAACCCGGTTCGGCGCAAGCGACGCCAGCGGCATCTGGTCGATGCGCGACGCCTATGATGCGATCGAGCTGGCGCAGGTGCTGGTGCAAAGGGACGCTTCCGCGCAGATCTTCGCGACAGACACCCCGCAGGCCTCGCTCGCTGCTATCGAAGTGATGAGCCGCCTACTGCCGACCCAAACCTACCGCTCGGAAAACCAGGTCGCACTGCAGCAATTCTCGACGCCGGCACCGCTGGCGTTCATTGCCGCGCACGCTGCGCAAATCGCGTGCAGTGACGCCGTGCTCGAACCCTCGGCCGGCACCGGATTGCTCGCCGCCCACGCGCACCGCGCCGGCGCCAAGTTGCACCTCAACGAACTCGACGCCCAACGCGCCGCGCTGCTGGCCGACGCCTTTCCGGGTGTGACCATCATGCGGCATGACGGTGCCAGCATCCATGACGCGCTGCGCCAGCAGGTGTCAGTGGTGCTGATGAACCCGCCCTATTCGAAATCGGCGGGTATTGGCGACGACGCCTATGCCGGCGCGCGCCATCTTCGCGCAGCCCTGCTCGCGCTGTCCGAGGGCGGACGCTGCGTCGCGATCATGCCGTCATGGTTCAGTCCCGACGGTAGCGGTGCCGCAGGCTATCACGCTGTGACCAGGATCGTGCGGCCGTGCTTCGATCTGCTGTGCAACGGCAGCTTCTACGCCAGTCACGGCACCGGCATCGCGGTGCGCATCCTGGTCTTTGACAAAGGGCGCGATGCGCCCACCATGCGATTGAGCGCGACCACCCTGGACGAGGCGCTGGACCTGACCGACCAGGTCCCACCCCGGCTTACTTGCGAAATGGTGCCGACGACCTTGCCGACGCGCATCATCGCCAAGCCGATGATCGGCAGGTCTACGACCCAGGCAGGGTTGTTGCACAAGCCGGCATCCGCGCGGCCCGTTGCGCCGCGTCCGCCGCAACTCGATCTCCATGGCGGCGGCGCCCGCGAACTGGCGTACACGCCGCGCGCCGACATCCGTCCCAGTGAGCCGCCGGTCGGCATCTATGTCCCGTACCGTGTCGCCCGCATCGACTTTGCTGATGCCGCAGATCATCCGACGCCGCTCGTCGAATCGCTGGCGATGGCGTCGATCGCACCGCCACCCGCGTCGTACCGGCCTTGCCTTCCCGGCATCGCCGCGCGTGCGCTCTCGGCCGCCCAGCTCGAAACGTTGTGCTACGCGGGCCAATCGTTCCTGCGCGACCTGCCAGGAATATTCGTTGCCGACGAACATGGGATGGGGCTGACCGAGCATGCCGAGGGCCAGAGCTACCGCGCGGGCTATTTCCTGGGTGACGGCACCGGGGCGGGCAAGGGCCGCCAGGTCGCCGGGATCGTCATGGACCAATGGGTGCGCGGCAACCGCCGTCACGTCTGGATCTCGAAATCGGCGGCGCTGCTCGAAGACGCGCGTCGCGACTGGGGCGCGATCGGCGGCATCGGGCTCGACATCCAGCCGCTGACCGACTGGGCACTCGGCGAGCCAGTCAGCATGGAGAGCGGTATCCTGTTCACAACCTATGCGACGCTCCGCTCGTCGCGCCCCGACAAGGGCAGCCGCATCGACCAGATCCTCGGCTGGGTTGGTGGTGGCACCGACCGAGCCGACGGGGGCGCTGCTGCCGAAGCCGCTTTGGCAACATTCGACGGCTTGATCGTCTTCGACGAGGCGCATGCAATGGCGAACGCCGCCGGCAGCGAAGGCGCGCGCGGCGTCATGCGTGGTTCCGAACAAGGCATTTGCGGCGTCCGCCTCCAGCATCTGCTGCCGCGTGCACGCATTCTCTATGTCTCGGCAACCGGGGCCACCGACATCGCCAATCTCGCCTATGCCACGCGTCTCGGCCTCTGGGGTCCGTCGACCGCATTCGAGACCCGCGAAATCTTTATGCAGCAGATGCGTGACGGCGGGATGGCAGCGATGGAACTGGTGGCGCGCGACCTCAAGGCGCTCGGGCTCTACACGTCGCGCGCGCTGTCGTTCGACGGCGTCGAGTATGACATCCTCGACCACAAGCTCACCGAACCGCAAATCCGCATCTACGATACCTATTGTGACGCGTGGGAGATCATCCACCAGAACCTCGACGCCGCGCTCGAGGCGACCAATATCGTCGATCCGATGTCGGGCAAGACGCTCAATGGCCAGGCGCGCGGCGCCGCGCTATCGCGGTTCGAGAGCACCAAGCAGCGCTTCTTCGGCCAGATGCTCACCGCGATGAAGCTGCCGAGCCTGATTCCGGCGATCGAGGCCGATCTTGCCAACGGCGATGCCGCCGTGATCCAGCTGGTCTCGACCGCCGAGGCGATGCTTGGTCGTCGCCTGGCCGAACTCTCGCCCGATGAACGCGCCGCGCTCGAGATCGAACTTAGCCCACGCGAATATGTCATCGACTATCTGACCAACGCGTTCCCGACGCGCGCGATGGAGATCTATGCCGATGAGGATGGCTTCCTCCGCTCGCGCCCGGCGGTTGACGCACATGGCAATCCCGCGATCAGTAGCGAGGCGGTCGCCGCGCGCGACCGGCTGATCGAGCAGCTCTGCGCACTGCCCGCGGTATCAGCCGCGCTCGACGAACTCATTCGCCATTTCGGGACCGAGCGCGTCGCCGAGGTCACCGGTCGCACGCGGCGGCTAGTGACCGACCGGCAGGGCAACCAGAAGCTCGAAAGCCGGTCGCCACGCACCAACCTCGCCGAAACTGCGGCGTTCATGGATGGCGCCAAGCGCATCATCGTGTTTTCGGACGCCGGCGGCACCGGGCGCAGCTACCACGCCGACAAGAACGCGCGGAACCAGTGCCGGCGCATCCACTATCTGCTCGAGCCCGGCTGGCGCGCTGACGCAGCGCTCCAGGGGCTGGGGCGCTCGCATCGCCCGCATCACGCCTCGGCACCGCT
>CALMPZ010000126.1 GCA_937871645.1 uncultured Polymorphobacter sp. | reverse complement strand
AGGGGGACCGCGCACTTCGCGCGGTGGAGGGGTAGGGCGCGACAGTGAGCGTGCGCGCCGCAGACTGTGATCAGTTGCGGTGCGTGCTGCCCCTCCACCGCCAAGAGGCGGTCCCCCTCCCCGAAGACGGGGAGGATCAAGTGGCGCTACTTCTGGTAATTCAGGACTTGCGTTGCGCCGCCGCCGGCTGCCGTGACCGTGGCGGGTGCAACGCCGGTTTCGACCCAGCTGTCGAGTAGCGCGAACCAGTCGACATTGACCGGTGCATCGCCGCCGCGGCAGTGCAGCATGCCGGGCACCATGAAGACGCGGTAGAAGTCGTCGGTCGACCCCATCGCTTTGCGGACATTGGCCAGATGTTCGAGGCTCAGCCCCGGCGGGATCGCCGGATCGTTCCAGCCGTGATAGCCGATGAGCTTGCCGCCGCGTGCCTTGAACGCCGAAAGGTCAGGGTTGTCGGCGTTGAGTGTGGTGCGCCATTCGCGGTCGCCCGCGATGACCTGCGCGTCGGTCAGGTTGCGCAGGTCGAACTTGGGGTCCTTGACCACCAGATAGGCGAAGTGGTTCCAGGCAAAGCCGCTGTTGGTGGCGCGACGGGTGTCGGCGTCGGTGGTTGAAACGCCCCAGCCGGCCCAGCTGTTCGCCGCGGCTTCGGCACCGGGTGTCAGGCCGGGCATGTAGCCGCCGCCGATGATGTCGGGGCGTCCGCGATAAATGCTGCGTGCCACGGCGACCTGCTTCGCGGTCAGGCAGGCGTCGGTTTCGGCGCCTTTGCATTCCAGCACGACCGGGTCGAAACGGCAGGCCGGCGGATCGGCGATATAGGTCTTGCCGTTGCCGCACGCCTTGAGCGCGGCGGCCTGCAACGCCGGCAATTTGGCGGGCGGCAGATTGCCGCCCGGCGCAACCAGCGCCTTCGTCTCCAGCCCGCTGACGCCCATCATCCGCGTCCACGCCCAAGCTGGGGCGCCCGCGACGATGCCGTCGAAATCCGCCGGATAGCGCTGCGCGGTCATCAGCGCCTCGCGGCCACCGTCGGAGCAGCCGAAGAAATAGTTGCGCTTGGCCGCCTTGCCATACGCCGCGACAATCGCTTTCGCCGTGTCGGTGGTGGTCTTGACCGCGCGCCAGCCGAAGTCACGGACCTTTTCAGGGTGGTTCAGCGCCCAGCTCGCGTCGGTGGCGTCGTCGCTCGAATGGCCGTTGTCGGTGCCCGCAACCGCATAGCCGCGCGACAGCCCGAGCAGCATTGTCCCCCAGGGAATCCGGCCGGCAAAGCCGCCATTGCCGACCTGCACGAACTTGCCGTTCCACGCGTTGCCGACAGGGATCAATACCGCCAGCCGGATGTCCGAATCGCTGGTCGGGCGCGCCGTCGCCTCGACCCTGCAGACTGCGAACGGCAGCTTGACGGGGTTGGGCGCTTCCTTGATCGAAATGCCGGTGTCGGGCGCGACTTCGGTCGCCGCGGTGATGGTAACGTTGGGGAGCGCCAGCTTTTCCAGTCCGGCACAATCGGTCGCGGCGAGCGTTGGTGTGGCGGCGCATAGCGCGGCAGCGAGCACGATGTGGCGCATGGAATCCCCCCAGATTTTAGAGCCTCCGGCGGGCAGGGACTTGTCCCTGCACCCATTGGTTCGGGTCGGTGCAACCAATCTGCGCTGGTTGTTGTGTCACCGCCCAAGTGCCGGGTGCAGGGGCTAGCCCCTGCCCGCCGGAGGCCCTTGTCGTTCCTTACATCGCCTTGATTTCGTTATACGGCGTATCCTTGTCCGGCCGCATGTCGCCGGGCAGGCCGAGCACGCGTTCGGCGATGATGTTGCGCAGGATTTCGTCGGTACCACCGGCGATGCGCAGCCCGGCCGAAGCCATGTAGCTGCCCTGCAAACGGTTGAGTTCGGGGTTGCTGCCGTCGGTGACGACGCCGCTCGACTGGTTGAGATCCATCGCGAACGAGGCAAGATCCTGCATCGTCTTGGCAACGACAACCTTCGAGATCGACTGCTCGGGTCCGGGCATTTCACCGCGCGACAGCGCCGACTGCGCGCGCATCTGCGTCAGCTTGATGCCTTCGTCGGCGATGTAGGTGGAGGCGATGCGTTCACGGACCGTCGACTGTGCGATGGCCGGACCATTGTCGGTCTGGATGCCGGCGGCGAGCGTCATCAGCGTCTTGTAGCCGGGCGCGTGGCTCGGCTTGCCGCCGACGGCGAGGCGCTCGTTCATCAGCGTCGTCAATGCGACCTTCCAGCCGTCGCCTTCGGCGCCGACGCGGTGGCTGTCATGAACCTTGACGTTGGTGAAGAAGACTTCGTTGAAGTCGGCGCCGCCCGACATCTGCTTGAGCGGACGCGCTTCGACGCCCGGCGCGTGCATGTCGACGATGAACATCGTCAGGCCCTTGTGCTTGGGCTTCGACGGATCGGTGCGGCAGACGATGATGCCGAAGTCCGAAAGATGCGCGTTGGTCGTCCAGACCTTCTGGCCGTCGATCGTCCAGGTGTCGCCGTCCTTGACCGCCTTGGTGCGGATGCCGGCGAGATCCGACCCGGCGATGGGTTCGGAAAACAGCTGGCACCAGACTTCGACGCCCGACAGCGCCTTGGCGACATAGCGCTCGATGAGCTCGGGCGTGCCGTGCGAGAAGACGGTCGGGATGCACATGCCGAGACCGATGGCATACAGCCCGGTCGGCGCGTGGAAGCGGCTTTCTTCCTGGTTGTAGATGATAGAGTTCATCGGGCCGAGGCCCTGGCCGCCCATCGACTTGGGCCAGGTGATGCCGGTGTAGCCGGCGTCATACTTCTTCTTCTGCCAGATCTTCGAATGGCGGACGAAATCGGCGTGGCCGCGCCCGAATTCGGTCGGCTCGCGATATTCGCCGATGTTGGCTTCCAGCCAGGCGCGCGCCTTGGCGCGGTATTCGGCTTCGGGTGCGGTATCGTTGAAGTCCATGATGCTTGTCCTTCTTCTAATGTCTTAAGCTGCGTTGCGGCGTTCGAGCGCGCGCACCAGCCGGTCGGCCCACCACGCGCTGCTGCCGAGTGCCGAAGCGAGCTGGCGGTTGCGGCGGTAGTAGAATTGGCAGTCGCTCTCCCACGTGAAGCCGATGCCGCCGTGGAGCTGCACCGTCTCTTCTGCAGTAAAGCTCAAGGCGTCGAGGCTGGCAACGCGCGCTGCTGACGCAGCCTGTCGCAGTTCGCCGGCGTCGGCACCCATCGCCCAGGCGCCGTGCAGCGCGTGCGCGCGCGCCAGTTCGAGCTTGATATACATGTCGGCGCACTTGTGCTTGACGCCCTGATAGCGGCCGATGCGCTGCCCGAAGGCGACGCGGTCCTTGGCATAGGCGACGGTCATGTCCATCGACGCGGCGGTGGTGCCGAGCGCTTCGAAAGCCGCGAGGATGGCGGCGCGGTCGAGCCAGTCCTGATAGGCGTCGGCATCGCCGAGCGCTTCGACGGCGGCGTTGTCGAGCGTCAGCTTGCCCGAACGGCGCACCAGGTCGAGCGTTTCGACGAGCTCGGTCTTGACCCCGGCACCGCCGAGATCGACCAGATAAAGCTGCACGCCCTTGGGGCCATTGGCGGTGATGATGGCGAGCTGGGCGCCGAGCAGGTCGGCGATCGGCAGCTTGACGCCGCTGGCCTTGCCGTCCTTGACGGTGAGTGCGGCGGTCGAGGGCGAAGCGGCATTGCCTTCGCCCCAGCCGACGCAGGCGATGACCTTGCCTTCGGCGATGCCGGGCAGCCAGCGGGCCTGCTGTTCCTTGCTGCCGGCGCGCAGCAGCGCTTCGGTGGCGGCGAGGACCGAGGTCAGCGGGATGGGGGCGAGGCTGCGACCGGCTTCTTCGGCGAGCACGCAGGATTCTTCGGCCGTCAGCCCGACGCCGCCGAATTCTTCCGGCACGCGCGCTGCGGTCCAGCCGAGGTCGATGACGGCCTTCCACAAATCGGCGTCATAGGTGGCGGTGCCGTTCATCGACTTGCGCGCGATGGCCGCGCCGGCGTTGGCATCGAGAAACTTGCGCGCCGATTCGCGCATGGTTTTGGCGTCGTCGGAAAAGTCGAAGTTCATGGTGTCATTCCCCAAGGCTTGGTTTGGGGCTACCTTACGTTAACGTAAAGCAAGTGCAAGGGGCTTGTTGTCGCAACTTCCACTCTCCCGACTGCGGGAGGCGGAAAGCGTCACTTGCGACGGAACAGGTCGTCCGCTGCGCTGCGGAACTTGCTCGCGGCGTCGCGCTTGGCCTTGGTGCGGGCGATTTCGGCTTCGAGTCGCTCGACGCGCTCGTCAAGCTCGGCCACCGACAGCGGATCGAGATCCTGCCGCATCAACGCAGCGAGCGCGTCATCGCGCTTGCGTGGTTCGAGATCGTCGATGTCCATGACCCCGAGATTTGACCTTGGCGGCGGCAGAGTCAATATCAGCGCCATGACCAACATCCCTGATACAATGACCGCCATTGATCCCGCCGCAGCCGGTGGCCCCGAGGTGCTGGTGCCGGTCACGCGACTGGTACCGCAGCCGGGGCCGGGCGAGGTGCTGGTGCGTGTTGCTGCCGCCGGCGTCAATCGCCCCGACGTGCTGCAGCGGCTCGGGCTGTATCCGATGCCGCCGGGAACGCCGACGATCATGGGTCTGGAAATTGCCGGCGAGATCGTTGCGGTGGGTGCGGATACGCCGCGCTGGCAGGTCGACGACAAGGTCTGCGCGCTGGTCGCAGGCGGCGGCTATGCGCAATATTGCGTCGCGCCCGGCGGCCAGTGCCTGCCGGTGCCGGCGGGATTGAGCTTTGCCGATGCTGCGGGGCTGCCCGAAACTTATTTCACCGTCTGGTCGAACCTGTTCCAGCGCGGCGCGGCGAAGGCCGGCGAGAGCGTGCTGGTCCACGGCGGCACCTCGGGCATCGGCGTCACGGCGATCCTGCTCGCCAAGGCATTCGGGCTGACGGTCATCGTGACGGCGGGCAGCGATGACAAATGCGCATCGGCGCTGGCGCTCGGCACCGACCATGCGATCAACTACAAGACCCAGGATTTTGCTGCCGAAGTGGCGGCGCTTACGGCCAAGCGCGGCGTCGATATCGTGCTCGACATGGTCGGCGGCGACTATATCCCGAAGAACATCGCCAGTCTCGCCGATGACGGGCGCCATGTCTCGATCGCTTTCCAGCGCGGGCCGCGCGCCGAAGTCGATTTCACCGCGGTGATGCGCAAGCGGCTGGTGATTACCGGCTCGATGCTGCGGCCGCGCCCGGTGGCGTTCAAGGCGGCGGTGGCGGCCGAGCTCGAGGCCAAGGTCTGGCCGCTGTTTGCGCAGACGCGGCTGCGCGCCGTGACCGATTGCGTTCTGCCGCTGGCGCAGGCCGCCGACGCGCACCGCCGCATGGAAGCCGGGACGCATGTCGGCAAGATCGTGTTGAGCATGGATTAAGCTGCGGCGCTTGATTGGCGTTCGCAATCGGCCTACATTGCAGCAGCACAGCCGTCCCGACCGGGGCGGCTCTTTCTATGTCTGAAACCCAAGGTTACCGAAAATGTCCGCTCAACTTACGCCGCTGATGCCGCACGCGACCGCCGCCTGGCTGGTCGATAACTCGGCGCTGACCTTCGAACAGATTGCTGCTTTCTGCGGTCTGCACATCCTCGAAATCCAGGCGATTGCCGACGACACCGCCGCGACCAAGCTGTCGGGCCGCGACCCGATCCGCGCCAACGAACTGACGCAGGCCGAAATCGACCGCTGCGCCGCCGACCCCGACGCGCGCCTGCGTCTGGAGAAGCAGCCTGAGCAGGAGCGCCGCACCAAGGGCCCGCGCTACACGCCGGTCAGCAAGCGCCAGGACAAGCCCGACGGCATCGCGTGGATCATCCGCAACCACCCCGAAATCACCGACGGCCAGATTTCGCGCATCATCGGCACCACCAAGTCGACGATCGCGACGATCCGCGACAAGAGCCACTGGAACATCGCCAACATCCAGCCCAAGGATCCCGTCACGCTCGGCCTGTGCGCACAGCGCGAGCTCGATGCGCTGGTCGCAGCGGCGGCGAAGAAGGCCGGCATCGTCGCCAGCCCCGACGACGGCAAGATCGCCGGCGAGCGTGCGCAGCTGATCGAACAGCTGCAGGCCGAACGCGTCGCTGCGGCGCATATCGCCGAACATGGTGCGCCGCCGACGGAGTTGGGTACGGCGCAGCAGCAGGGTGATGCGCTTTTCCGCCGCTAAGCCGCTAGCGCGGCCAGCGCCTAAGGCGAAAATTGCCCTTCGCGATTTTCGACTTGGGCGCGGACTCGCGCAAGGCCGGCCGGCGGGGCGGGCGGACTAACCGCCCGAACCCGTCCGACGCGCGGGCTTTGCCCGCGCCCCTGCCTGCACTTCTCCCCCCTCGACTTCACGTAAACGTCAACCTAAGGTCGCTCCGAAACCGGAGAAGCCTGCATGTCCGACGTCAGCCTCGCCAGCGCGCCCATCGAACCCGATGACCTGCGCGGCCTGCACTACCCGTTCGGGCGCCATGTCCCCGAAGGCGGCAATCTGCTCGAAGTGGCGCCCGGCGTATTCTGGCTGCGCATGCCGATTCCGTTCGCGCTCGATCATATCAACCTGTGGGTGCTCGACGACGGCGATGGCTGGGCGATTGTCGATACCGGCGTGCAGACCACCGCCGGCAAGGCACTGTGGCGCGCGGCGTTCGATGGCCCGCTGAAGGGTCGCCCGGTCAAGCGCGTCATCGTCACCCACTATCACCCCGACCACCTCGGGCTGGCGGGCTGGCTGTGCAAGAAGTGGCAGATCCCGCTCGAAATCGCGCGCACCGAATATCTGCTGGCGAAGACGCTGATCCTCGAAACGCATCCGGTGCCGCCCGCCGATGTCGTCGAATTCTACACGCGCGCCGGCTGGCCCGACGAGCGGCTGGCGGCGTTCGCCAAGCATAGCTGGGGGCATTTCTCGCTCGGCGTGTCGCCGCTGCCGATGGGCTTCCTGCGTATCGAGGACGGTGACGTGCTCAAGATCGGCGGCCGCGACTGGCGCGTCGTCACCGGCCGCGGTCACAGCCCCGAACATTCCTGCCTCGTCTGCGACGAGGCCGGGCTGATGATCGCCGGTGACCAGG
>CALMPZ010000125.1 GCA_937871645.1 uncultured Polymorphobacter sp. | reverse complement strand
GCAGCTGCCCCTGCCGCCGCTGCACCCGAAGCCATCGCACCCGCCGTGCGCCGCCTGCTCGGCGACTATAACCTCGACGCCGCCAGTATCACCGGCACCGGGCTCGACGGCCGCTTGACCAAGGGCGATGTGCTCGCCGCGATCGAAGCCGGTACCGCCAAGGTCATCGGCGCGGCACCTGCCGCCGCTGCAACCGCCGCCACGCCCGCACGCCGCGAAGAACGCGTCCGCATGACGCGTATCCGCCAGACCATCGCGCGTCGCCTCAAGGAAGCGCAGAACACTGCCGCGATGCTGACGACGTTCAACGACGTCGACATGACCGCGGTCATCGAAGCGCGCGCGCGCTACAAGGAATTGTTCGAGAAGAAGCACGGCGTCCGCCTCGGCTTCATGTCATTCTTTGCCAAGGCCGCGGTGCTGGCGCTGCGCGATGTACCGGCGGTCAACGCCCGCATCGAAGGCGATGAAATCGTCTATCACGACTATGCTGACCTCGGCATCGCGGTATCGTCGCCCGGCGGGCTGGTGGTGCCGGTGTTGAAGGACGCTGGCAACCGCAGCTTCGCCGACATCGAAAAGAGCATCGGCGACTTCGGCAAGCGCGCGCAGGCCGGCACGCTGACGCTCGCCGACATGAGCGGCGGCACCTTCACCATCACCAACGGCGGTGTGTTCGGCTCGCTGATGTCGACGCCGATCCTCAACCCGCCGCAGTCGGGCGTGCTCGGGCTGCACCGCATCGAGGAGCGCCCCGTGGTGCGTGACGGACAGATCGTCGCGCGGCCGATGATGTATCTGGCGCTGAGCTATGACCACCGCCTGGTCGACGGCCGCGAGGCGGTGACCTTCCTGGTCCGCGTCAAGGAAGCCATCGAAGACCCCGCGCGGTTGCTGATCGACCTGTAAGGAGCCGCCAGATGGCTGATTTTGATTTCGACCTCGTCGTCATCGGCGCCGGGCCCGGCGGCTATATCGCGGCGATCCGCGCGGCGCAGCACGGGCTCAAGGTCGCGTGCATCGAAAAGCGCGACACGCTCGGCGGCGTCTGCCTCAACATCGGCTGCATCCCCTCCAAAGCGCTGCTCAACGGCTCGGCGCTGTACGAGGAAGCGCACAGCGGCGCGCTGGCGAAGTTCGGGGTCAAGCTCGGCAAGGTCGAACTCGACCTGCCGCAGATGCTTGCCGAGAAGGACAAGGTCGTCAAGGAACTGACCGACGGCATCGCGTTCCTGTTCAAGAAGAACAAGGTCGAATGGATCAAGGGCGCCGCCAGCTTTGTCGACGCCAAGTCGGTCAAGGTCGGCGACCGGACGCTCACCGCGAAGAACTTCATCATCGCCACCGGCTCCGAAGTTGCGAACCTGCCGGGCATCGAACCCGACGGCGACGTCATCATCACCTCAACCGAGGCGCTGGCACTGCCCAAGGTGCCCGCGCATCTGGTGGTCATCGGCGGCGGCTATATCGGGCTGGAAATGGGCTCGGTGTGGGGCCGGCTGGGCAGCAAGGTCACTGTGGTCGAATACGCCGACCGCATCGTGCCGGCGATGGACGTTGAAGTCGCGACCGCGTTCGCGCGCGTGCTCAAGAAGCAGGGCATGACGATCAAGACCGCCACCAAGGTCACTGCCGTGACCCGCAAGGGCAAGGGCGCCGTCGTCACCATCGAACCCGCCGCCGGCGGCGCTGCCGAGACCATTGAAGCCGATATCGTGCTGTTGTCGATCGGCCGTCGCCCCAACACCGACGGCCTCAACATCGAAGCCACCGGACTGGCGCTCGAAGCCGCCGGCCCCAACCGCGGCCGCATCATGGTGAACGGCGACTTTTCGACCAAAGTCCCCGGCATCTGGGCAATCGGCGATGTCGTCCCCGGCCCGATGCTCGCGCACAAGGCCGAAGACGAAGGCATTGCCTGCGCCGACAACATCGCCGGCTTGAACGGCCATGTGAACCATGACGTCATCCCGGCGGTCGTCTACACGCACCCCGAAGTCGGGACCGTCGGCAAGACCGAGGAAGAGCTCAAGGCCGCGGGCATCGCCTACAAGGCCGGCAAGTTCCCGTTCGCCGGCAACAGCCGCGCCAAGGCCAATCGCGACACCGAAGGCTTCGTCAAGGTGCTGGCGGACGCGAAGACCGACCGCGTGCTCGGGGTTCACATCATCGGGAGCATGGCCGGCACGATGATCGCCGAAGCCGCGCTGGCGATGGAATTCGGCGCGTCGAGCGAAGACATCGCCGCGACCTGCCACGCCCACCCGACGCACCCCGAAGCGCTCAAGGAAGCCGCGATGGCGGTGACCGGCAAGGCCATCCACGTCTGATGATAATCGGCTTGCCGCGCCGTCGCAGCTGGCGCGGCTGGTTCTATTTCGCGCATCTGTGGCTCGGCATCTTCGTCGCGCTACAGCTGCTGCTGTGGACCATTAGCGGCCTGGTGATGACCGCATGGCCGATCGAAACCATCCGCGGTGAACCGCTGCGCCGCGAAGTGACCGCGCCCGATCTGCGCAGCGCAGGGCCGTTGCTGCCGCTCGACCAGCTCGTGGCCGCAAGTGCGCGCCCCGTCGATAGCGCCACG
>CALMPZ010000124.1 GCA_937871645.1 uncultured Polymorphobacter sp. | reverse complement strand
TCGAACAGCGCGGTGAACAGCCGCGACAGGATCGCCGCATCCGCCACATCACGCACCTGCAACTCGTCGAAGCACAGCAACCGCGCCGAGGCCGCGACCTGCGCTGCCACGACGGGAATAGGGTCATCGCCTGACTTTTCGCGGTGCGCGTGGATCGCCGCATGGATATCGAGCATGAATTCGTGGAAATGCACGCGACGCTTGGGCGCGACCGCCGCCGCGCCGTAGAACAGGTCCATCAACATCGATTTGCCGCGCCCGACCGCACCCCAAAGATAGACGCCGCGCGGCGTTGGCGGCGGTGTCGACTTGAACAATTTGCCGAGCAACCCGCCGCGCGCCAGCGGTGCGGCCAGCGCGGTAGCCAGCGCGTCGAGCCGTGCGGCGGCGGCCGCCTGTTCGGGATCGGGACGCAGTTCGTGGCTGGCAAGCAGCGCGCGGTAAGCGTCGAGGACGGGTTTCACGCCGGAAGTTTTGCTCACGCCGGACGCGTCGCCTTGAGCACGGGGACACCGGTGGGCGGGCGCGGGATCTTGCGCATCGTGCCGGTGAACGAGCAGACGACCGCGTCGCCCTGCTTGAGCAAGCCGCGCACGAAGATCATCTTGCCGGTTTCCTTGAGGATTTCGCCGGTCGCGTCGATCGGTTCACCGACAATGCCGGCGCCAAGGAAGTCGGTGGCGCAACTCAGCGTCACCGCGCCCGAGTTTTCAAGCTGCGGCGCGATGAACGCGAACATCGCCATGTCGATGAACGACATCAGGAAGCCGCCGTGCAGATAGCCGAGGCCGTTCGAATGGCGCTTGTCGGTCGCCATGCGGCCCTGGATTGTGCGGTCGGGCAGGCGCCGGAAATAGAAATTGCCGAGCAGGTCGGAAAAGCGGCCTTCGTTCTCGCGGTGCCAGATGTACCAGCCTGCGAACTCGCCTTCGGTGATGCGTATGGGGGGCATGGCGGCTAGTTGGCGAGGTTCGTGGTGCAAAGCAACAAAAACCGACGCCTCCCGTCGCAGTTGCAGCGACCCGCCACCCGCCGCGACTCAGAATTCGACATCGAGCTCTTCCATTTCCTCGGGCTCGGCGGCGGCCGCCTTGATCCATTCGCGCATCAGCGGCCAGGCGTCGATGGTGGCGCAATAGGCGGCGCTGACCGGTGAAATCGCCACCGCATAGGTGATGAAGCGGCGCGTCACGGGCGCGAACATCGCATCGGCGACGGTGGGTTTGGCGCCGAACAGGTACGGGCCGTCGTACGCCGCAAGGCATTCGGCCCAGATGGTTTCGACGCGGTCGATGTCGGGACGCGCGCCGGCGAAGATGCGGAACTTGGCGTGCGTGGTGCGCAGGTTCATCGGCAGCGCCGAGCGCAGATTGGCGAATCCCGAGTGGATTTCGCCCGAAATCGAGCGGCAATGCGCGCGCGCCACGCGGTCGGCGGGGAAAAGTCCGGCGTCGGGGAAGATTTCGTTCAAATATTCGGCAATCGCCAGCGTGTCCCAGACGCTGACACCGTCGTGCGTCAGCCGCGGTACCAGCACCGACGGCGACAGCAGCAGCAGCTCGGCGCGGTTGGTGGCGTCATCGATCGCCACCTTGCGCTCGTCGATCTGCAGCCCGGCCATGCGGCACAGCAGCCAACCCCGCAGCGACCATGACGAGTAGTTCTTGCTCGACAGCGTCAGTTGCGCGCGTTCCGGGGCCTTGGCCATGTGACTCTCCTGGGCGGGGACGGACGCCACCCCCGAAAAAATAAACGCGCCGCTTGAAATATTTCATGACGCAGTGCAGCATTTTATGCACTAATCAATCGACAAGGGAAGTGGGGCATTACGTTTATTGCGATTCGCCCCCGCCCGCGGAGGACTGTGCGCTGATGCTGTACCAGGTGTTCCAGACGTGGACCGATGCCATGACGCCGTACCGGCGGATGGCGGCGGCGGCACTCAAATGGCGCGGCATGATGGGGCCGATGGCGCGCACGCCGATAGCCGACAGCCTGTATGCACTGATCGACGTGACCGGCAATTCGAAGGTGACGCACGAACGCCCGCCGTTCGGCATCAAGACCGTCGTCGACGGCAACCGCGAAGTTTCGGTGCGCGAGGAAATCACGCTGTCACTGCCGTTCGGCAACCTGCTGCACTTTGCCAAGGACGACGTGCTGACGCCGCAGCCCAAGATGCTCGTCGTCGCGCCGCTGTCGGGCCATTTTTCGACGCTGCTGCGCAATACGGTCAAGACATTGCTGTCCGACCATGACGTCTATATCACCGACTGGGTCAATGCCCGCGACGTGCCCGCCGACGCCGGGACCTTCGGGCTCGAAGACTATACCGACTATGTCATCCGCTTCCTCGAGGAGCTCGGGCCGGCGTCGAACGTGCTCGCGGTGTGCCAGCCGTGCGTGCCGACCTTGGCGGCGGTTGCCATCATGTCGGAGGACAAGAATCCCGCCGTGCCGCGGACGATGACGTTGATGGGCGGGCCGATCGACACGCGCATTGCGCCGACGACGGTCAACGACCTGGCGATGGACAACCCGATCGAATGGTTCCGCGACAAGCTGATTTCGAAGGTGCCGGCGCGCTATGCCGGGCGCGGCCGCCGCGTCTATCCGGGCTTCCTGCAGCTCACCGCGTTCATGTCGATGAACAAGGAGCGCCACACCGGCCAGCACCGCGCGCTCTACCAGCACCTCGCCAATGCCGAAATCGACAAGGCGACGGTCATCCAGGACTTTTACGAGGAATATTTCGCGGTGCTCGACCTGACTGCAGAGTTCTACCTCGAAACGGTCGAGAAGGTGTTCCAGCAGGCCGAGCTGGCGCGTGGCGAGCTGATGCACCGTGGCCGCAAGGTGCGGCCGGGCGCCATTCACCGTACCGCGCTGCTGACGGTCGAGGGCGAGCGTGACGATATCTGCTCGGTCGGGCAGACGTCAGCGGCGCATGACCTGTGCACGAGTTTGCGGCCGCATCTGAAGCGCTATCACTTGCAACCGGGGGTCGGCCATTACGGGCTGTTTTCGGGGAAGAAGTGGGAGCAGCAGATTTATCCGCAGGTGAAAAACCTCGTCCTCGCCATGGCATAGCCGCAGCGCGGCCACGCCGAAGACGAAAATTGCTCTTGCGATTTTAGCCTTCGGCGCGGACTCGCGCCAGGCCGGCCGGCGAGGCAGCGGGCCTAAGTCCGCTGAACTCGGCCGACGAGCGGGCTTTGCCCGCTAACTTTCTTTTTCTTTCTGAACTTCGCGCGCCTTCAACGCGCAGCTCGATGCAAGCGCGGCTTTGCCGCGCCGATCAGGGCGCGCCCGTCGTGGCAAAGCCACGCCGACGAGCGGCGGTGCCCGTTAGATCGTCAGAAACAATGCAAGGCAGTAAGATTGCGGGCAAAGCCCGCCCGTCGGCCGAGTTCAGCGGGCTGCGGCCCGCTGCCTCGCCGGCCGCGCTGTTTCGCGAGTCAGCTTCCAAGGCGAAATTCGCGAAGAGCAAATTTCGGCTTGGGCGCAGCCGCTAAACAGCGCGTTCCACCATCATTTTTTTGATTTCCGCAATCGCATGCGCGGGGTTCAAACCCTTCGGGCACACATTCGAGCAGTTCATGATCGTGTGGCAACGATACAAGCGGAACGGATCTTCCAGCGCATCCAACCGCTCGCCGGTCATTTCATCGCGGCTGTCGGCGAGCCAGCGATACGCCGCCAGCAGCACAGCCGGCCCAAGGAACTTGTCGCTGTTCCACCAATAGCTCGGGCAGGACGTGCTGCAGCAGGCGCACAGGATGCACTCGTACATGCCGTCGAGCTTGGCGCGGTCTGCAACCGACTGCAGGCGTTCCTCGTTGGCGGGTGCCGGCGTGACGGTCTGCAGCCACGGCTTGATCGAGGCATATTGCGCGTAGAAATGCTTGAAGTCGGGTACCAGGTCCTTGATGACCTCCATATGCGGCAGCGGGGTGATCTGCACCTCACCCTTGATGTCGCCGATCGCCTGCGTGCACGCCAGCGTGTTGGTGCCGTCGATGTTCATCGAGCACGACCCGCAGATGCCCTCGCGGCACGAGCGCCGGAAGGTCAAGGTCGGGTCGATTTCGCCCTTGATCTTGATCAGCGCGTCGAGAACCATCGGGCCGGTGGTGTCGAGATCGAGCTCATAGGTGTCGTAACGCGGGTTCGCACCGTCATCGGGGTTCCAGCGGTAGATCTTGAACGCCCGGACATTCTTCGCGCCGGCCGGCGCCGGATAGCGCTTGCCCGACTTCGAGATGACGCTGTTCGCGGGGAGAGAGAATTCTGCCATGTGCGGTTCCGATTATCGACGATTGCCAAGCGGCTTAGCCCGATGCGGCGCGATGCTCAACCGTCAAAACCGGGTGCGGCATCGGCGCAATTGACATGACCGGTTAAAAGACCTATTAAGCGACCATGTTACACACCATCCTCGCCGATGCCGGCGTCTCGATCAGCGACCTCAAGAAGAACCCGTCGGCGGTCATTGAAGCTGCGGGCGGGTTTCCGGTCGCCGTGCTCAACCGCAACACGCCGGCTGCCTATCTGGTGCCCGCGGCAGCGTGGGAAGCAATCATGGACCGGCTCGAAGACATCGAACTCGCTGAAATCGTCCGCGCGCGGGCGAATGAAGTCGGAATCCCGGTCAACATTGACGACCTTTGACCTCGAATTCCTGCCAAGCGCCCGCAAGGAATGGGACAAGCTCGGTGCGGCCATTCGCGAACAACTCAAGAAGAAACTCGCCGAACGCCTGACCAACCCGCACGTCCCCGCGAGCCGCCTGCACGACCTGCCCGACTGCTACAAGATCAAGCTGCGCGCCGCCGGCTACCGGCTGGTCTACCGCGTCAATGACGGGCGCGTCGTGGTGATTGTGGTGGCGGTGGGCAAGCGCGACCGGAATTTGGTTTACAAGGTTGCGGCGGGGCGGGTGTAGCGCTGCGGATTATGTGAAAGTCGTCGCACGCTCGATATATGGGCGGTAGGTGATGGTTCAGATGTTTGAGATGTCGATACTTGTTGATCGAAATTGACTTATATTTGATCAATAATTCAAATAAAACATATACATATCTGCATCATTTCGGAAGAGAATTCAATTTCAATATACTCTGGACCTTTTTGTCACCAACAAATTTTTTCACTGCACCAGAGATAGATTGCTGAAAACCTGTCTTAGCGTCAGAAAAATAGAACCCTACGCTTGAATCGTCACCGTCCGAATTTATCTCGCTGACCAGAACATTTTTACGCTCGCGCAAGCTTACAAATTTCAATTTAAATGTTGATGAAACATTGTTTGAGCACGATTGCGTAGTATGTGTACCAAATTCCGGTGCCATCTGAAATTTATTCTGCGTAGAATAAGTGCACGACCTACCATTCGACACATCAATAGGCTCGACTATAATTATTTGATCGATTGCATTTTTATTGATAAAACTACTTATTACAGATGATCTTACATCACTCGGGCAAGAATCTAAGCATTTTTTTGCAATCTCCCTCTGAAGAGATGACATCGTTTCGATATGGATTCCATATTTTGCGAATGCCTTTTCGAATTTTACCTCCAAGTAGATCATGTCAGATGTCTTAAAGGAATCGCTTACGACAAATATTACCCGCGGCGGCTCGTTCAGCGGGTCAATCTCCATCGTTGTAATAAAAAAAAAAAAAAAAATTCC
>CALMPZ010000123.1 GCA_937871645.1 uncultured Polymorphobacter sp. | reverse complement strand
ATCGCGTCCGAATGCGCCATCATCGAGATGAGGTCGCCCGACGGCGGCAGCGCCTTGCGCTCGGCAAACAGCCGATCGAAATAGTGCGTCATGTCCGCCAGGTGCCCGTTGCGGATCGCATTGGCGGCGGGCTCGAACGTCGAGGCGATGTCGCCGCCGACGTCGGACCAGAAGGTCAGCTTGCGGCGGTCTTCCCAGGGGAAATCGAACAGGATCGCCAGCATCTGCGTGGTGAGTTCGACCGAGACGGTGTCGACCCAGTCGAATTCCGCGCCCACCGGCAGCGTGTCGAGCAGCTCGCCGGTGCGCTGCCGGATCGCGCCGGCCATGCGCGCAATTTCACCGGGGCCGAACGCCGGCGACACGACGCGGCGCTGGTCGGTGTGCTTGGGGCGATCCATCGCGATGAAATTGGCGTCGGGCAGGTCGGCGACGGTGATGCCGCCATGCTCGTAGCTCGACGAGAAGATGTCGGGATGCGCCTCGACGGTCTGGATGTCGGCGTGGCGGGTGATGGACCAGTACGGACCGAACGGGCTTTCCGGGCAGTAGTTGACCGGCGCTTCGGCGCGCATCTTTTCGAACACCGGCCGCCAAGTGTCGGTGGCGTAGAGGTTCGGGTCGGTGACATCCGCGCCGAGCGGAGCGTCAGGCGTGCGGGTTTGTGTGGCCATAGGTCAAGCTCCGGTTGGCACGGATTGCCGGTTTCATTTCGATGCCGCATGGGCCCCAGCTTGCGCTGGGGAAGCGGTTACAAACAATCGGGTGCAGGCGTCACGCCTGCCCGCCGGAGGCTCTATTCGTCAGCGCCGCTCGATAACCACCGGCATCGACTTGAAGCCGTGCACGAAACACTGCGCGACGCGTTCGGGGGTGCCGGTCATGCGCACCGTCATGCCGCGCTTGATCATTTCCTCGAACAGGATTTGCAGTTGCAGTTCGGCGAGCCGGGCGCCGACGCAGCGGTGGACGCCGAAGCCGAACGACATGTGGCGGCGGGCATTGGCGCGGCTGACGTCGAACTTCTCGGCATCGGGGAAGACGGTCTCGTCGCGGTTGGCGGCGATGTACCACATGATGATCTTGTCGCCCTTGGCGATCTTGTGGCCTTCGAACTCGGTGTCCTGCGTCGCGGTGCGGCGCATGTGCGCGAGCGGCGTCTGCCAGCGGATGACTTCGGACGCGGCGTTGGGGATCAGCGACGGGTCGGCCGCCAGCTTCGCCCATTGGTCGGGATAGAGGTTGAACGCCTCGATCGCGCCCGACATCGAATTGCGCGTCGTATCATTGCCGCCGACCACCAGCAGGATGATGTTGCCGGTGCGTTCCTGGAACGGCATGTCGCCCATCGCGTCCGAATGCGCCATCATCGAGATCAGGTCGCCCGACGGTGGCAGTGCCTTGCGCTCGGCAAACAGCCGGTCGAAATAGTTGGTCATGTCGATCAGGTGCTGCTGGCGGATGTCCTTGGTCGCCGGGTTGATCGCCGCTTCGATATCGCCGCCCCAGTCGCTCCACATCGTCAGCAGCCGGCGGTCTTCCCACGGGAAGTCGAACAGGATGGCGAGCATCTGCGTCGTCAGTTCGATCGACACCTTGTCGACCCAGTCGAATTCTTCGCCGACCGGCAGCGTGTCGAGCAGCTCGCTGGTGCGTTGGCGGATCGACACGCCCATGCGGGCGATTTCGCTCGGGCCGAACGCCGGGCTGACGGTGCGGCGCTGCTCGCCGTGGCGCGGGCGGTCCATGGCGATGAACTGCGGCAACGCGAATTCACCGACCAGGTCGGGAATGGTGAT
Organism: uncultured Polymorphobacter sp.; assembly: GCA_937871645.1. Lineage (GTDB taxonomy): Bacteria > Pseudomonadota > Alphaproteobacteria > Sphingomonadales > Sphingomonadaceae > Polymorphobacter_A. Next base: position 3,896 of record CALMPZ010000123.1, on the reverse strand, counting down.
GCCGCCGTGTTCATAGCTCGACGAATAGACGTCGGGGTGCGCTTCGACGGCCTGGATGTCGGCGTGGCGGCTGATCGACCAATAGGGGCCAAACGGGCTGTCGGCACAATAATGCACCGGCGCCTCGGCGAGCAGCCGCGCAAACACCGGCCGCCAGCGGTCCTGACTGTAAAGCGTCGGGTCGCTGACATCGAGCACATCGAGCGGTGTATCGACGCTATTGTCGTGCGGTTTGAGCTGCGTGGCCATGTGCGGATCTCCCAAAGTGCCGGGGTTTTCCCCTTGGCATGCGGCATGATACGCAATGCACGGCATTTGCAAAGCCCAGATTCGAAGAGGAACAATCAGATGACCAAGTTCGACGGCGCGCGCGGCGACCGCAGCATCGACCCGACCGCTGATCAGGTGCGCGCGCTGCGTGACCATGGCCCCGAAGGCCCGGTGGTGATGCTCAACCTGCTCAAGTTCCGCGACGTCGCGCAATATCCGCCCGAGGCGGGCGAACCGCCGTGCAGCGGGGCTGCGGCTTATGCGCGCTACCAGACGGCGTTTTCGGAGGCGCTCAAGCCGCTGACACAGGCCGAAATCCTCTATGACGGGCCAGTCAACAACATCGTCATCGGGCTGGCCGGCAGCACTGACGCCGATTGGGACAAGGTGCTGCTGGTGCGCTACCCGAGCCGCGGCCACTTCCTCGGCATGATGGCCGACGCTGAATATCGCAAGGCGCTGGTGCACCGCTATGCCGGGCTCGAGCGCACGGTTTTGTTGCAGTGCGCGGGTTGAACTAGCTGCCATGCGACGATGAACGGTTGCACACACGCGCCGAATGCCTAAAACGTCGCGCAACGAGTCCCGCCTGCGCAACACGTCCAGTTAGAATGAGGAGCCGCCACGTGGCAGCCAACCGTCCCATAGCTCGCCCGATTTCGCCGCATCTGTCGGTGTTCAAATGGCGCTTCACGATGGCGGTGTCGATCATCCACCGCGCCACCGGCACAGCGCTGGCGTTCGGCGGCGGCGTGCTGTTCCTGTGGTGGCTGCTGGCCGCCGCCAGCGGGCCGGATGCCTATGCGACCTTCTACACGGTGGCGCGCGGGCCGATCGGGATTCTCGTCGGCGTCGGGCTGAGCTGGGTGTTCTTCCAGCATCTGCTGTCGGGCTTGCGGCATCTGTATATGGACACCGGCGCCGGCTACGGGCTCGCCGAAGCGCGCAGCAGTGCGGTCGCGGTGTTCGCCGGTGCGGTGCTGCTGACGGTGTTGCTGTGGGTCGCCATTCTTTCGACCAAGGGACTTTGAGCCATGGGTAACGGAACCGAACTCGGCCGCGTCCGCGGTCTGGGCAGCGCCAAATCGGGCGTGCATCACTGGTGGATGCAGCGCGTAACGGCGGTCGCCAACGTCGCGCTGCTGCTGTGGTTCGTCATCAGCCTGGTGCGGCTGCCGGGGCTCGACCATGCGTCGGTGCTGCTGTGGCTGCGCCAACCTGTCGCTGCGGTGCCGATGCTGCTGCTCATTGTCAGCGTCTTCTGGCATCTGCGTCTCGGCTTCCAGGTGTTCATCGAGGATTATGTCCATGATGAGGGCGCAAAGCTGCTGGCGCTGCTGGCACTCAATTTCTACGCGCTTGCGGGCGCTGCAGCCGGCAGCTTCGCCGTGCTCAAGATTGCTCTAGGGGCGTAAGACATGACCGAAGCGTACAAGATTATCGATCACGTCTATGACGCCGTCGTCGTCGGCGCCGGTGGTTCGGGCCTGCGTGCCGCCATGGGCATCGCCGAAACCGGCCTGAAGACCGCGTGCATCACCAAGGTGTTCCCGACGCGCTCGCACACCGTGGCGGCACAGGGCGGCATCGCCGCTTCGCTCGGCAACATGGGCCCCGACCATTGGACGTGGCACATGTACGACACCGTCAAGGGCTCCGACTGGCTCGGCGACCAGGACGCGATCGAGTATCTGTGCCGCGAAGCGCCGGCTGCCGTGTACGAGCTCGAACATTACGGCGTGCCGTTCAGCCGCACCGAAGAAGGCCGCATCTACCAGCGCGCGTTCGGCGGCATGACGCAGGACATGGGCAACGGCCCGCCGGCACAGCGCACCTGCGCGGCGGCCGACCGCACCGGCCATGCGATGCTGCACGCGCTGTATCAGCAGAGCCTGAAGTACTCGACCGACTTCTACATCGAATATTTCGCCATCGACCTCATCATGGTGGACGGCGCCAATGGAAGAGAGTGCAAGGGCGTCATCGCCATCAACATGGAAGACGGCAGCATCCACCGCTTCCGCAGCCACGCCACCGTGCTGGCGACCGGCGGCTACGGCCGCTGCTATTTCTCGGCAACGTCGGCGCACACCAGCACCGGTGACGGCGGCGGCATGGCTGTGCGCGCCGGCATCGGCATGCAGGACATGGAATTCGTCCAGTTCCACCCGACCGGCATCTACGGCGCCGGCGTGCTGATCACCGAAGGCGCGCGCGGCGAGGGCGGTTACCTGACCAACTCGACCGGCGAACGCTTCATGGAACGCTATGCGCCGAGCGCCAAGGACCTCGCGTCGCGCGACGTCGTCAGCCGCTCGATGGCGATGGAAATCCGCGAAGGCCGCGGCGTCGGCTCGGACGGCGAATACATCAACCTCCACCTCAACCACATCGACCCCGCCGTGCTCCACGAACGCCTGCCGGGCATTTCGGAAACCGCGAAGATCTTCGCCGGCGTCGATGTGACGCGCGAGCCGATCCCGGTCACGCCGACGGTCCACTACAACATGGGCGGCATCCCGACGAACTATCACGGTGAAGTCGTGACGTTGAAGGACGGCGACCCCGATGCCGTCGTGCCGGGGCTGTTCGCGGTCGGCGAAGCGGCGTGCGTTTCGGTGCACGGCGCCAACCGCCTCGGTTCGAACTCGCTGATCGATCTCGTGGTGTTCGGACGCGCCACCGCGCACCGCATCGGCGCCATCCAGAAGGCCGGCGCCGCCCACGCGCCGCTGCCCAAGGACCATGCCGATTTCGCGCTCGGCCGCCTCGACGGCTTCCGCTTTTCGAGCGGCGCGTCATCGACCGCCGCCGTGCGCCTCGCGATGCAGAAGACGATGCAGGCCAACGCCGGCGTGTTCCGCACCGCCGAAGTGCTGGCCGAAGGCTGCGCCAAGATCGACGCGGTGGCAGCACGCATGGGCGACATCGGCATTGCCGACCGCAGCCTGGTGTTCAACACCGACCTGATCGAAACGCTCGAACTCGACAACATGATCCCGCAGGCGGTGCTGACGATGCACGGCGCCTACAACCGCCGCGAAAGCCGCGGCGCGCACATGCACGAGGACTTCCCGAACCGCGACGACGAAAACTGGATGAAACACACCATCGCGTGGTTCGACAAGGGCAAGGTCACGCTCGATACGCGGCCGGTGCACAGCTACACGCTGACCGACGAGATTGGGTATATCAAGCCGAAGGCGCGGGTTTACTGAGAGTTGGATGTAGACTGCTCATGTTCGGTCCAAATGTCATTTAGAGGGGGCGGCATGGCGTTGGAAATCGAGGAAGTCTTTAGTCGCCATGTAGGAGCGCGAATCCGTCTGGAAACATCGGATAGGCGCACTTTTTGGCTTCTTGCTGATAGTTCAGGACTCCATTTCTATTCTGAACTAAACTCAGCGAAGAACCCCATCGGAAACCCTATCGATAAAACAGCTGACGAGATTTTTGATTGGATAAAGCAAGACGGAAAAAACAAGCGGTTTATGGATAGGAAGGGTGCGCGTTCCCGAAGTGTTGACCCAGTTTCTGCGCTAAGAAATCCAATTGTATTGACAATAGACACTAAAAATTAGTTATGATCATTTACTTGCGCATCGGTGATTTTCTATTTAAATTTA
>CALMPZ010000122.1 GCA_937871645.1 uncultured Polymorphobacter sp. | reverse complement strand
TAGCGCGCCCCATTGCCAAGCGCAGCCGGGGTTATTAGCAAATTGAAAGACTTACCGAGGTGGCGAGAACGATGGTCCGATTTGCCAAACCCATTTTGCTGGGTATTTTTCTGCTCACATTCTCCCCAGCGTTGCGCGCCGCGACGCCGGTGATGTTCAGCTCGGCAAGCTATACCCGCCAGCCCGATGCCATTGGCTATTGCCTGAATGACTATGGGCTGCAGGACAAATGGGCAGATTATTACGTCAGCAATTATTCAAGTTACCAATCGATATATAGAAAAAGGCCGGATCACGTTACGATCGAGAATACTGTCAATAAAAAAATCAGTGACGACAACAAGTACGCACTGCAAATGTTAGATGCCTACCGCACGGGACAATGGGATGCTGCAGAATCTGGCCGTCAAGGCTTGCCGTCGCTTTTCGCGCAATATGCGCACGACAAGAACTATCATGCCTACCTCGCCGAGATCTTCGAGATTCAGAAACAGTCCTACAAGAAGAAATATGGCGAAGATTTCGACACGATGACGCGCATCCCGACCCATGATTCGACCAAGGGCAAGCCGGTCCCTTTTGTGTGGGCGATCGACCGCTGCGTCATCAAGGCGATGCGCTTTGTCCTGACCGGCGCACCCTATGATTTTCAGCAGGAATTTGCACTGCTCCAACCCGATATCCAGCACCAGGTGCAAACCGAAACCAGCAACGTCACCGAAATCTATCCGGTGATGATGTATGAGATGGCTCAGGATGCGCTCAAGCGCAATGACCCGGTTCGGGCGCGGCAGATCGCGACCGGACCATGGATGCTGCACTATGCACAACATGGGCAATTGACGTCCGAGGTCGGCCATTTTGCCGCCAGTTTTCCGCTCACGGGCATCGGCGGCCCGCAAGACCTCAAGCAAGCCAGCAGAATTCTGGAAAGCGACAGTCGGAAGAGTCCGCAGTCTGCCACCACACTTGCGATGATCTATAATCAGCAGGGTTACAAATCACTGGCGACGACGGCGCTCGACCGCCCGCTGCGCTATGAGAGCGCCAATAATTTAGACCTCTATCGCTATACCTACAAATTCAAGTGGCAAGCCGTGGCGCAGGATGTCTATCAGCGCGCGGGCGGCAGAACGTTTGCGCAAGCGGAAGCGGCGCGCAACGCCTATGGCCTCGACCCCATCGCCGCATTTTTCACGCTCAGTGCGGCGGCCATAGACTATTGCATCAAGCACCCCGGCCTCTGCAAATCGCAAGGCGGTTCGGGTGGATCTTCGTCGAGCGAAAAGCCCTATTGGGAAAAGCGCCGCGAACAATGCAACAACACCATCCAGAACTACAGCGGCGATCTCAACAGCATGGCCGCCGCGTCGTTGTTCTGCTGAGCGGCGGGCAGCTATCGCCACGCGCGCGGCGCGGCTATGGACATCGGCCATGACCTTTGCCCATTTCGATTCTGCCGCCTTCCTGCGCAACCATTGGCAGAAGACGCCTTGCCTGATCCGCAACCCATGGCGTGACTGGCAGAACCCGCTCGACCCTGACGACCTTGCCGGCCTCGCGTGCGAAGACGGCGTCGAGGCGCGGCTGGTGACGCGCAAGCGCGACGACTGGAAGGTCGAGCACGGGCCGTTCGCTGAAAAGCGCTTCGCCAAGACCGGCAAGCACCCATGGACGTTGCTGGTGCAGGCCGTCGACCAGATCGTCCCCGATGTCGCCGCGCTGATCGAGCCGTTCCGCTTCGTGCCGAACTGGCGCATCGATGATGTCATGGTCAGTTACGCCAGCGACGGTGGCGGCGTCGGCCCGCACTTCGACCAGTATGACGTGTTCCTGATCCAGGGCCTCGGCCGTCGGCGCTGGCAAGTCGGGCCAGTCGCCGATGCCGATGCGGCGATGCTGCCCAACGACGACCTGCGCCTGCTCGCCGACTTCACCGCCACCGACGAATGGATTCTGGAACCCGGCGACATCCTCTACCTGCCGCCGCGCTTCGCACACGACGGCGTTGCCGTCGGCGATGACTGCATGACCTATTCGGTCGGTTTCCGCGCCCCGTCACGCGCCGAACTGATCGCGCACTGGTGCGACCATTTGCTGGCCGAACTCGCCGACGACGACCGCTACGCCGACCCCGACCTCTTAGCCCAAGCCAACCCCGGCGAAATCGCCCCCGCCGCGCTCGACCGCCTGCACGCGATGGTCAGCGAAAAACTCAACGACCGCGCCGGCTTCACCAGCACCCCCAAATACCCCGACGCCGACTACACCCCAGAAGACGCCGTCGGCACCAACGCGCTGCGCAAGGCGCTCGAACGCGGCGCCACGCTCGAACGCAACCCCGCCAGCCGCTTCGCCTTCGTCCGTACCGGCGCCAACGCCCTGACGCTGTTCGTCGACGGCGACGCCGGAGACGCCATCATCGTGGTGCTCGAGGG
>CALMPZ010000121.1 GCA_937871645.1 uncultured Polymorphobacter sp. | reverse complement strand
CGCGCCGATATACCCCGATTTAACGCTTGCATCTTCAGGGGCGTCCACAGATGCCTGTCGGCAAGCGACCCCGATTTGGTCACCAACGAACCAAATTCCTGTGCCCGAAACCTGCTGACATGACCCCCACTTGCTATCCAGCCATATCGAGAGTGCGTGGTTGATTTGAGCCGCTACCCATTCTTGGACTACTTGGCTGATCGCTATCCAGCTTTTGTCTGAGCCGTTCAAATCATTCTCATCGAGGCAACGCATCCGCCTGATCGGCAAGCAGGCTTGCAGCACATGGGTAGGTCAAAAGATTCATAAGGGCCAAAAGCATTCGTGTTGATTTAGGCGCTAATGGAGAGAAGGGGGCTGGAGGAACTGGCCGCCCCCGGAAGCCGCAATGATTGAGAAGATGCATAAATAGGCTAGACGAATAGCCCCCATCCCAAGTTGGAACTAGATTGCCATTTCGATATCGTGTTACGATTAAATCAATTCCTTGATCTCTGATATCAAGATTGAATGTGAATGCTACATTTTGACCTGTATAGACAACTGAAATGGTAGTCGGCGTTTCAGTTTCAAATTTTGGGGCACGTTGAAAGCCATGCGATCTCAGTATGCTGGCAACATGCTCAACATCTCGACGAAATTGATCAATCGACATGTCCTCGTTACCCAAGGATAGTTAGATTCTCAATTGTCAAAACTGGAAACTCCTCCATGATACGTACCTGATATTTCGTGATTTTGCTGGTAATTTCCGTAGTCAATACGTGATCCGCTAATTCGACGGTCACCCTAAAGCCGGATCAATCTACCGCGTCGTTCCATTTCAGCATATGTAGACGGCTATGACGATTATCCCTCCTGTTGATGCTGGTCAATTCTGACGGGAAGCATCGCACGCGCAGCTGCGGTATCGCAGGAACGACCAGCACCTGCTGGTGACCGCTTCAGCGCAGGCGCTGCCCGATTGCAGCCATTCTGCTCACCACCCCATTCCAGTGATTCCCCAACAATCGGGTGCAGGCCTCAGGCCTGCCCGCCGGTGGCCCTTTGCCGGCCCTACCAATGCATAGCCTTTGCACCGCCCCGCCTCCCCCGCTATGGAGACACGAACGTCGCATTGGAGAGTGTTTTGGCGAAGACGGAAGAACCCGACGACAGTTTCATCCGCGAAGTCGACGAGGAATACCGCCGCGACCAGCTGAAGAGCCTGTGGCAGCGCTATGGGAAGCTGCTGATTGCGGCGTTGGTCATTGGTTTGGCGGCGTTGGCGGGCGTGCTGTATTGGCGCGAGAGCCAGACGAAGGGCGCGGGCGCGACGGGCGAGGCGTTTGTCCAGGCGCTCGGCAAGATCGAGACTGGTGATGTCGATGCGGCGAATCCCGAGCTCAAGAAGCTCGCGGCATCGGACAGCGATGGCTACAAGGCGCTGGCGCTGCTGATGCAGGCGGGCAATGCCGTGCAGGGCGGCGACACCGCCGGCGGTATCAAGATTTACAATGCGGTTGCGGCGAACGCTGCGCTGGCGCAGCCGTTCCGCGATCTGGCGCTGATCAAGGCGACGCGGCTCGAGTTCGACGATTTGACGCCTGACGTCATCATTGCGCGGATGAAGCCGCTGAGCACGCCGGGCAATCCGTGGTTCGGCGTTGCCGGCGAAATGACCGGCATCGCGTATCTCAAGGCGGGCAAGCCGGCGCTGGCCGAGCCGTTGTTCACTGCGATTGCCAATGACACCAGCCTCGAAGGCTCGCTGCGCGGCCGTGCGGCGCAGATGGCGAGTGCGCTGGCGGGTGCGGCGGGTCGCACGCCGCAGCTGGCGGGCGCCAAGCCGGCGGACGGCGCGGCACCGGCTGATGCGGCCGCAACCGACAAGTCACCTGCCGTTCAGGCAGCCCCAGCCAACAAGGCGCCATGATGAAGCCCCAGAAGAACCAACGCCGTGCCTTGTGGACGGCACTGCTGCTTTCGGCATTGGCGGCACCGGTGCTGACCGCGCCGGCGGCGGCCGGCCTGTTCAGCAAGTCGAAGAAGACCCCGACATCGGGCGTGCGTGAGCCGGTGCTCAATTACGAAGCCAAGCCGGTGGCCGAGCCCGAGCTTGCAGATCTGGCGATCGTGTTGCCGGCGCCGACGCTCAACACCAACTGGGCGCAGCCCGGCGGTAACGAAGCGAAATCGATGGGGCATCTGATGCTGCCCGACACGCTGACCAAGGCGTGGGAAGCCTCGATCGGCAAGGGCAGCGACCCGACGCGCCGGCTCAACGCTGCGCCGATGGTGTATGAAGGCCGCGTCTTCACGATGGACACGCATGGCAATGTCCGCGTGTTCGACAGCAAGACCGGCAAGGTCACCTGGAACCAGCGCATCATCGAAAAGGGTGAAAGCGATCAGGCAGCGTTCGGCGGCGGCGTCAGTGCCGGCGACGGACGGATTTACGCGACGACCGGCTACGGCGTGGTGTCGGGGTTCGACTTCAACGGCGGCAAGGAATTGTGGCGCGTCAACCTCAACACGCCGTTGCGCGGGGCGCCGACGGTGGCGGGGTCGCGGCTGTTCGCGCTGAGCGCCGACAACCAGATTTTCGCACTCAACGTCGCCACCGGCGAAACGCTGTGGAACGTCGCAGGCACCACCGAAGCCGCCGGTCTGGTCGGTGCGGCTTCCCCTGCCATCGCGCTCGATACTGCCGTCGTCGGCTTTTCGAGTGGCGAGCTCAACGCGTTGCGCGTGGAAAACGGCCGCACCGTCTGGTCCGACGCGCTGGCGCGCACCGGTCGCACGACGGCAATCAGCGCACTGACCGACATCGACGCGTCGCCGGTCATCGACCGCGGCCGGGTCTTCGCTATCGGTCACGGCGGCCGCATGGTGGCGATCGAACTGGCGACCGGCCAGCGGGTCTGGGAGCGTAATTTCGCCGGTGTTTCGACGCCGTGGGTGGCGGGCGATTTCATCTATGTGGTGACGCTCGACGCGCAGCTGATCTGCCTGACGCGCGGCGAGGGCAAGGTGCGCTGGGTGACGCAGCTGCCGCACTACAAGGACGAGAAAAAGAAGACCGGCGCGTATAGATGGTCGGGGCCGGTGCTGGCGTCGGACCGCTTGCTGGTGACGGGGTCGAACAAGACGATGGTGACGGTGTCGCCGTACACCGGTGAGCTGCTTTCATCGGTAAAACTGTCGGCGCCGGCGTATTTGCCGCCGATTGTCGCTGATAATCAGGTGTTCGTGCTCACCGACGACGGCAAGCTCACGGCGTACCGCTAAGGGGCAAAACCTGTGCAAAGTGGTTTGACGTCGAACGGCTTTGCACGCGGGAAAATCGCATAATATACTGATATATAATTGGTTTTCTGGTTTACTGGATTCGCGCTGATTTTGCTTTACCCCGTAAACCCGTAAAGACTGACCAGATTCCTACACTTGGCCCCCTGCAATCGGTCGGCGACTTTGCGGCAAAAGTCGCTATGAAGGCGCCATGATCCCGCACCTCCCCACCGTCGTTATCATTGGCCGCCCCAATGTCGGCAAGTCGACGCTGTTCAACCGCCTCGTCGGCCGCAAGCTGGCGTTGGTCG
>CALMPZ010000120.1 GCA_937871645.1 uncultured Polymorphobacter sp. | reverse complement strand
CTCCGGCGGGCAGGGCCTCAGGCCCTGCACCCATTAGTTGGTTCTTCAAATGGGTGCAGGGGCAAGCCCCTGCCCGCCGGAGGCTCTTTAAGCCCGGTTACCCAAACGATGTTCGCCGCTGACCCAGCGCACGGTGCCGGACGAGGCGCGCATCACCACCGTCTGCGTCGTGGTGACGCCGTCACGGCGATGCTTGACGCCCTTGAGCAGCGAGCCGTCGGTGACGCCAGTCGCGGCGAAAATCACGTCGCCCTTGGCGAGGTCTTCGAGGCTGTAGATCCGGTCGAGGTCTTCGATGCCCCAGCGCCGCGCGCGGCCGCGCTCGTCGTCGTTGCGGAACATCAGCCGGCCTTGAAATTGCCCGCCGACGCAGCGCAAAGCCGCCGCCGCGAGCACGCCTTCGGGGGCGCCGCCACTGCCGAGGTAGATGTCGATCGAGGTGTCGGGGTTGGTCGTCGCGATGACGCCGGCAACGTCGCCGTCGGGGATGAGCACGATGCTGCAGCCGATGGCGCGCAGTTCCTTGATCAGCGCTTCGTGGCGCGGCCGGTCGAGCACGCAGGCGGTGATGTCGCGCGGGGCGACGCCCTTGGCGTAGGCGACCGCGGTGATGTTTTCGGTGACCGACTTCGCCAGGTCGATGACGCCCAGCGGATAGCCCGGGCCGACAGCGATCTTGTCCATATAAACGTCGGGGGCGTTGAGCAGCCCGCCCTCCTCGGCGACGGCCAGCACAGCAAGCGCGTTCGGACCGGCCTTGGCGGTCAGCGTCGTGCCTTCCAGCGGGTCGAGCGCGATGTCGATCTTCGGGCCGGTGCCCTGCGCACGGCCGACCTTTTCGCCGATGAACAGCATCGGGGCTTCGTCGCGTTCGCCTTCGCCGATGACGATGGTACCATCGAACGGCAGCTGGTTGAGCGCGTCGCGCATCGCGGTGACGGCGGCCTGGTCGGCGGCATGTTCGTCACCGCGGCCGATCTGCGTCGCGGCGGCAATCGCCGCATACTCGGTGACGCGCACCATTTCGAGGACGAGAACGCGGTCGAGTGTCTGGCTGCGCGGCAAGGTCGAGGTCATGAATGCTCCCTGGGATTGCTGCTGCGGTATGTCACCGCAGATGAATTTGCCGCGTGCCTAAACTGCGCCGCCTTAAAAGTCGAGGATGTGCATCATCATCGGTGCGCCGGTCAGGCTGTCCGACCCGGCGAGCGCCGAAAGCGCGGCGCGGACCTGACGCTCGACGGCGCTGTGCGTGACCATCACGACATAGACGCCGCCGTTCGCCGCGACCCCACGCTGGATCAGGCTTTCGATCGACACGCCGGCATCGCGCAGCGCCGCGGTGATTTCCGCCAGCACGCCGGGGCGGTCGGCGACCGTCAGCCGCAGGTAGAATCGCCCTTCGTGCGCAAGCTGGTCGGCGGGCGGCAGCTTCGACAGGCGCGCGGCGGGCATTGCGAACGCCGGGCCGACCTCGCCGCGCGCCACGTCGATCAGGTCGGCAACCACGGCGGACGCGGTCGGCCCCTCGCCGGCACCGCGACCCTGGAACAGCAGGCGTCCGACAAAATTGCCCTCCGCCACCACGGCGTTGAGCGAGCCATCGACATGCGCCAGCGGATGCTTGAGGCTGACGAGGCACGGGTGGACGCGCTGGAACAGCGCGCCGCCTTCGGCTGCGGCGAGGCCGATCAGCTTGATGCGGAATCCGAGTGCGGCGGCATGGTCGATGTCGGCACTTTCGACGGCGCGGATGCCCTCGCACGCGACATGCGGGAAATCGACGCGCGCGCCGAATGCCAGCGATGCCAAAATCGACAGCTTGTGCGCGGCGTCGATTCCGTCGATGTCGAAGCTCGGGTCGGCTTCGGCAAAGCCCAGCCGCTGCGCATCGGCGAGCACCTCGCCGAACGGCAGGCGCTCGGCCTCCATGCGGCTGAGGATGTAATTGCAGGTGCCGTTGAGGATGCCGTAAATCCGCTCGATGACATTGGCGGCGGCGCCTTCGCGCAGTCCCTTGATGACCGGGATGCCGCCCGCGACCGCCGCTTCGTATTTGAGCGCCGCGCCCTTGATTTCGGCGAGCCCGGCGAGTTCGAGGCCGTGGTGCGCGAGCATCGCCTTGTTCGCCGTGACGAACGATTTGCCGGCGTCGAGCGTTTCGCGCGCCAAGGTCAGCGCCGGGCCGTCGGCACCGCCGATCAGCTCGACCACGACATCGACATCATCGCGCGCCGCCAACTGCGTCGCATCATCGACCCAGGCGAACCGCGACAGATCGATGCCGCGCTCGCGCGAGCGGTCGCGCGCGCTGATGGCGACAACTTCAATCGGCCGGTTGGCGCGGCGCTCGATCAGCGCGGCATTGGTATCGAGAATCTTGATGACGCCGCCGCCGACGGTGCCAAGGCCGGCGAGGCCGACGCGGAGAGGTTGGGTCATGCGCCAGTCGCTCCCTTGGCGGGCGTGTTGACGCCCATGCTTTGCAGATAGCGCTTCACGCCCTTGGCGGCCTGGCGGATGCGCTGTTCGTTTTCGACCATGGCGATGCGGACATAGCCTTCGCCTTCCTCGCCGTAGCCGACGCCGGGCGCGACGGCGACGCCGGCGTGGGTCAGCAGCTGCTTGGTGAACTCGAGTGACCCGAGGTGCGCCAGCGCCGGCGGCAGCGGTGCCCAGCAGAACATGCTGGCGCGCGGGCTCGGGATTTCCCAGCCGGCGCGGCCGAAGCTTTCTACGAGCACGTCGCGGCGGCGCTGGTAGAGAGCGCGGTTGGCGGCGACAATATCCTGCGGACCGTTGATGGCAGCGACCGCAGCCGCTTGAATCGGCGTGAACGCACCGTAATCGAGGTACGACTTCACCCGCGTCAGTGCCGCGATCAGCGTCTTGTTGCCGACCGCGAAACCGATGCGCCAGCCCGCCATAGAATAGGTCTTCGACATCGATGTGAACTCGACCGCGACATCCTTGGCGCCAGGCACCTGCAGGATCGACGGCGTCGGGCAGCCGTCATAATACAGTTCCGAATAGGCGAGGTCGCTGAGCACCCAGATATTGTGCTCCTTGGCGAACGCCACGACCTTTTCGTAAAACGCCAGGTCGACGACCTCGGCGGTCGGATTCGACGGATAGCCGATGACCATGACGCTCGGCTTGGGCACGGTGTATTTGACCGCGCGTTCGAGGCTGTCGAAGAACCCCGGCCCCGGATTGGTCGGGATCGAGCGGATCGTCGCGCCGGCGATGATGAAGCCGAAGGTGTGGATCGGGTAGCTCGGGTTCGGCGCCAGCACGACGTCGCCGGGCGCGGTAATCGCCTGCGCGAGGTTGGCGAGGCCTTCCTTCGAGCCCAAGGTCACCACGACTTCGGTTTCGGCGTCGATTTCCACGCCAAAGCGCCGGCCGTAATAGCCGGCTTGCGCCTTGCGCAGACCGGGGATGCCTTTGGAAGCCGAATAGCCGTGCGCGTCGGGGTTGCGCGCGACTTCGCAGAGCTTTTCGATGACATGCGGCGGCGGCGGCAGATCGGGGTTGCCCATGCCGAGGTCGATGATGTCGTCCCCGCGCGCCCGCGCCGCCGCCCGCATCGCGTTGACTTCAGCGATGACATAGGGCGGCAGGCGGCGGATGCGGTAGAACTCTTCGGACATCGACTTGGGCTTTCGGTTCAGGTTGGGCGGTTCAGGTTGGGCGGCAGACGGTTTCAGGTTGAACGGTTGCAATACGGGCCGCGCGCGCGGCACCGCTAGGCGTTTGCCACAAGCGCGACGCGATTGCGAGCATTTGCCCTGCGGGCTACCGCGGATGCAAAAACGCCCGCCCGGCACCGCCACGCGGCACCGGACGGGCGTTGTTGGCGTTGGTCGCTTACTTGGGCTGCGGCGCCGCCGGCGTGGCGCGCTTGTTCGGCGTCCAGGTGCCGGACTTGGCATCGCGCTTGTCGGCCTGTTCGCCGCTCATGGCGCGCGCCTGCTGCGCGGCGGTCTGCTGGCAGCTGTCGGTGACCTTGGCGCTGCAATACGGCAGCGTCGGTGCAGCGGCAGGCGCATCCTGCGCGAACGCCGGTGCCGAAACCAGAACTGCGGCGACAGCAATCAAAGCAAACTTCATGTTCATTCTCCCCTTCGGGCACCGGGCCCCGTCGCGCGGTGCAGACCGCATCCTACGACGGCAAGTGCACTGTCGCCAAGTATAGATTTGACAGTTGCTTGTCTCAGTGCGCGCAAGTGTTCAGAATGACCGCGCCCCCTCGCCCGAACGACTCCGGAGACTATAAATGACGGCCACCGACCCCGCGGAACCAACGCTGCCGGCACCCGCCGAAACGCTGCAGCGCTGGGGCCAGTTGCTCGGCGAAAGCCAGAAGCTGATGATGGCGTTCATGGCGCGCGAGGCGGGCAAGCCGCCCGCCAACCCCTACCCCGGCGGACTGTTCGAAGGCTGGGCCGAATTTGCCGGCGCACTCGCCAAGAACCCCACGAAATTCGTCGAGCTGCAGACCAAATACTGGACCGACGCCGCCAAGCTCTGGCAGGCGTTCGCCACCGGCCACGCGGAGGACAGCCCCGCCGCCGCGATCAAGGACAAGCGCTTCGCCGCCGAAGACTGGTCGAAGCTGCCGGTGTTCGATTTCCTGCGCCAGTCGTACCTGCTGACCTCGAACTACATCCTGTCGGGCACCGCCGGGCTCGCTGCCGACACCGAACTCGATGAGGAGGCCAAGGCAAAGCTGCTGTTCCACACCAAGCAGTTCGTCGATGCGCTGAGCCCGTCGAACTATCTGCTGACCAACCCGCAGGTGTTGAAAGCCACCACCGAATCGGGCGGCGTCAATCTGGTCAAGGGCCTCGAGCACATGCT
>CALMPZ010000119.1 GCA_937871645.1 uncultured Polymorphobacter sp. | reverse complement strand
GCTCGTCGAGGTGACACCGAACTTCATCCGGCTGCGCAAGATCCACCTCGATCCCAACGAACGCAAGAAGGCCAGCCGCGCCAAGAACGCCGGCTGAGCCGCAACGTCGGGCGGCGCGCCAGGCGCCGCCCGACGTTGCCCAAAATGCGACCCCTGTGCTGGGCCCATGCTGCCTGAATGCTGCAGTGCAACCTCCTCGTGCAGCGCCCTTTTGACATCGTGCAGACCGTAATATTTTTGACTTGTGTCAGAAAATATTACACTCGCCACTAGTTAACATAAATTAATCACGTAAAATCAGTGAATTACAACGCAATTCAGTTTGGCACGCACATTGCATAGCCTTGGGTAACAGGTTCTCGATCCAATTACTCAAAGAGGGTTTCAACATGTCGCTCCGTACTGTTCTCATCGCCGCCGCGCTCGTTGCCGGTGTTGCCACGCCAGCTTCGGCAGTGACCAACATCATCGCCAACGGTGGCTTCGAAGCCGGCACCACCTTCATCAGCTGGACCGGTACCAGCAATGCCTTGAACGGCTTTACGGCATCGTCGATCACCAGCAACCCGGCGTATGTGCACACCGGCCTGAACGCGGGCCTGCTGCGTACCGTCGGCGCGAACACCGTCAACACGCTCTCGCAGAGCGTCGCGACGATCGCCAGCCGCCCGTATTTGATGACCTATTGGCTGATGAACCGCGACAACGCCGGCAGCGTCATCGACCAGCTGACCGTGACGTCGGGTTCGACCGTGACGGCATTCTCGGATCGCCCGAGCTTCGCCTACACGCAGTTCACGCAGTATTTCGTTGCCAACTCGGCAAGCTCGCTGATCAGCTTCGCTTACAAGCATGTGTCGCCGAACTTCTACCTCGACGACGTTTCGGTCACGATGGTCCCCGAACCCGCAACCTGGGGTCTGATGGTCGCTGGTTTCGGCATGGTTGGCTTCGCGATGCGCCGCCGTGTGCGCAGCGTCGCTGCCTGATCCACCGCATCAATTCGATTGAAAGCGGGCGGGGGCAACCTCGCCCGCTTTTTTATGCGTTGCGACTGCGCTAGGCCGGTGCGGCAATGACGGACTTCCCCCCTTCCGAACTGATGGCACAGGCACTCGCCGAAGCCCGCGCCGCCGCCGAACGCGGTGAAGTGCCGGTGGGCGCTGTGGTCAGCGACGGCGCAGGCCGCATCATCGCCGCCGCCGGCAACCGCACGCGCGAACTTGCCGATCCAACCGCACACGCCGAGCTGCTCGCTATCCGCGCCGCCTGTGCTGCCATCGGCAGCGAGCGCCTGACCGGCTGCGACCTCCATGTCACGCTCGAACCCTGCGCGATGTGCGCCGCCGCGATCGGCTTCGCACGCATCGAACGGCTGTATTACGGCGCCCCCGATCCGAAGGGCGGCGGCGTCGGCCACGGGGCGCGCGTCTTCAGCCACCCGACCTGCCACCACGCGCCGCAAGTCTATGACGGCATCGCCGAAACCGAGGCTGCGGCGCTGTTGCACGACTTCTTTGCAGGGCTTAGGGCCTCCGGCGGGCAGGCCTGAGGCCTGCACCCGATTGTCAGGCGTGTGGCATGAAAATGGGCCGCCCTGGACAGGGCGGCCCTGATTCTGCCGGATGAAGCTTTGATCAGGCCGTCAGCGCAGCCGAACGACGACGGCGCAGCGCACCGCCGACCAGCCCGAAGCCGCCGATCATCAGCGCCCAGCTCGCCGGCTCGGGCACGGCGCCGGACACGCTGGCGATGCTGACGGCGTCGAGCCCGATACCCGCGTCATAGCCGGTGTTGCCGGCGGTCGCGAAGAACAGTGTCGCGGTTGTCCCGCTGGCGACGAATGTGCTCGTCGTGTGCGTGGCCCACAGGACGTTCGTCGCTGTATAGGTGCCGAGGTTGGTCGCATCGAAGTAAACGGTCAGCGGATTGTCGCCATAACCGGGCCGGTCGGCGATGCTGAAAGTCAGCTGGTAGCTTCCACCATTCTGCAGCCCGGTCACGGCCATGGCGACCGTCCCGAAGCTGCTGAAATAGCTTTGCAGAAACGCCGTCTGCACACCGTCGGGCGCCGCGACAAAGCTCCATGCACTCCCATTGCCCTGAATGCCGCTGCTGGTATTGAAAACATTGCCTGCAACCACCGGGTTGTAGGCGAAGCCGCTGCCCAGAACCGGCGCTTCGAACGAAGCATTGGCGACCGTAACCGCCGATGCAGAAGCCGCAATGCTGGCGCCTGCAGCAACCACGCCCAGAACCAAAATCTTCATAACCGAAACGTTCATGCAATTTGCCCCCTGCTTGATCGCTGCCGCGCGAAACGCGCCCGCATCAACGACTTACTCACGATGAATACAGCAAATCAGGGCAACATCAAGCCACGCGCCACGTCGTTAAGCATAAAACGCCAGCCTCAGACCCGGACGCGGCCAGCGGCACTTCGCCAGCTTGCCGGTGGTCGACAGACAGATCCACGCATCCATCATGTCGGCGCCGCCGAACACGATGTTGGTGGTCAGCAAATCGGGGAAATCGAACCACTCCTGCGCGCCGGTGGTGGGGTGGATGCTGCAGATTCCGGGATGCGCGACCAATGTCGCCTGCGCGATGTTGCCATTGGCCTCGATCGCCAGCGAATCGAGCAGCACGCGGTCGGCGTAGCCGGTGACGACGCGGCCGGGGATCGCGCCGAGCGTCGCCTTTTCGACGGTGCCCGGGCCGGTGATGTCAAACGCCAGCACCAGACGTTCGGTGGTCAGCGCGGTGTAGACGGTCTTGCCATCGGGCGACAGCCCGACGCCGTTCATGTTCGGCCCGTGCACCGCGCAGGTGATGCTGCTGCCATCGGCCTTGGCATAATAAAGCCCGCCCCAGGTCGTGCCCGTCGCGTTATGCTTGCCGAGGTCGGTGAACCAGAATCCCCCGGTCGAATCGAAGACGATGTCGTTGGGGCCGCTGAGATTGCCGCCCTCGATCTTTTGGTACAGCCGCTCGACCTTGCCGGTCGACAGGTCGATGCGTTCGATGCGGCCGGTCTCATAGTCATCGGGCTGTGCGCCGGGAATGCGCAGGCCGTCGACCATCGCCCATTTGAAGCCGCCGTTGTTGCACACGTACAGGGCGCCGTCGGGGCCGATGGCCGCGCCGTTGGGGCCGCCGCCGGGCTTGGCGATGACCTGCTTGCGGCCATCGGGCAGCACCCGCGTCACCTGCCCGAGCGCGATTTCAACGAGCACGATCGAGCCGTCCTCCATCCAGATCGGGCCTTCGGGGAAAGCGAGATCTTCGGCGACGATGCTGTGCGGATACATGGTGGTTCCTCCCAAGGTGTTGCTTTTTTTCGATACAACCGACGCGGGCAGGCGAGTGCAAGCAGATTCGACGAAAGTGCCTCCGGCGGGCGGGCCTGAGGCCTGCACCCATTTGAAGAGCGCACAAAAATCGGGTGCAGGGGTCACCCCTGCCCGCCGGAGGCTCTTCCTTCGTCTGCCGATCTGCACTAACTTGGTTCACGTTACGTTCGCCTGAAGGATGGCCGTTGGACCCGATGATCTTGATTGCCGTCGCCGTCGTGCTGGCGGTGACCGCGCTGGCCTGCTGGCTGCTGTGGGGGCGACCGCTGGCCGCCGCACGCGCCGACGCCGCGCGCCATGTCGCGACGATCAGCGCCGCTGCGGTGGCCGAGCGCGGCTATGAGGTCGAACTGGCGAACTTGCGCGGCATTGGCGAGCGGCTGGGCAAGGTCGATAGCGAACGCGCGGCGCTTGCCGAGGAGTTGGCGGGGTTGAAGGCGCAGGCCGACGAACGCGACCGGCAGCATCTAAGCCAGCTGGCGCTGCTTAACGAAAAGTTCGCCGCGGTGGCGACACAGGCGCTCGATGGCGCACAGGCGAAGTTCGCTGCGGCCGCCGAGGAAGCGCTGCTGCGTCACCGCGAGGCGGCGGGTGCCGGGCTGGAAATGAACCGCAACCAGATGGCCGAGCTGATTGCGCCGATGCGCGAGACCTTGGGCAAATATGAAGAACAGCTCGCGGCGATCGAAAAGACCCGCGCAGAAGGCTACGGCCAGCTGACGCAGCTGCTCGACCAGGTGGCGCGCGGGCAGGACCGCGTGGCGGGTGCGACGCAGAAGCTCGAAAACGTGCTGCGCTCGTCGGGCAAGGCGGCGGGCCGCTGGGGTGAAGAACAGTGCCGCAACGTGCTTGAGCTCGCGGGGCTGGTCGACGGCGTCGATTTCACCGCGCAGACCTCGGTCGAAAGCGAAGGTGGGCGGCAGCGCCCGGACTTCACCGTCACGCTGCCCGGCGGCCGCAAGCTGGTCATCGACGTCAAATGCTCGCTCGATGCCTATGTCGCGGCGGTCGAGGCCGAAGACGGCCCCGAGCGCGCCCGTCACCTCAAGGCGCATGCCGCCGCCGTCCGCACCCACGCCACCGGCCTCGCCAGCAAATCATATGAAAAGTCGGTCGAAGGCGCGGTCGATTTCGTCGTGCTGTTCGTGCCCGGCGAAAACTTCCTGTCGGCGGCGCTCGAACAGGACCGCGCGCTGATGAACGACTTCATGACGCGCCGCCTCGTGCTCGCCGGACCGATCAACCTCATCGCCGTCGCGCGCACCGTCGCCGCGATGCGCGACCAGGCGCGGCTCGCCGAACAAGCCGCCGAAATCGCCAAACTCGGCCGCGAGCTCTACGATTCGCTGCGCATCATGGGCGGCAACTTCAGCGCCGTGCAGAAAAGCCTCGATGGCGCGGTGGCGAACTGGAACAAGCTCGTCGCGCAGGTCGACAGCCGCGTCATGCTGCGTGCCAAACGCTTCGAACAGCTTGGCGCCACCACCGGGCTTGAGGCTATTGTCGAATTGAAGGCCATCGAAGCCGTGCCGATGTTGCCGACGCATAGCGAGCTGCTGCCGCCGGCTGCGGAAGGGTGATGTTAAGGGCCTCCGGCGGGCAGGCCTGAGGCCTGCACCCGATTGTTGAAGTCTTACCTTTCAATGTCCGCCTCCCCAGCGGAAGCTGGGGCCCATGCGGTGACGATGGACCCCAGCTTGCGCTGGGGAGGCGGGAAATATCTGGGTGCAGGCCGCCGTCTTGGAAAAGAATTCGCCTGTCGGCCAGAGCTTCTACAGCAGCGCGCTCAAGCCGAGTTCGCCCAGCAGCGCCGCACGCGCCGCACGGCATTGGGCCCAGAGCGCGGCGTTGCCGAGGTCGGCAGGCGCGATTTGCTCGGGCCAATGCGCGGCGACCAGCGCTTCCAGCCGGTCGGCCTTTTGGGGTGACATCAGGAAGCGTGGATCGACGGTCGCGGGGTCGGCGACGACGCGCAGCCGCAGGCACGCCGGGCCGCCGCCGTTCTTCATCGATTCGCGCACCGCGACGAAGTGCACGCTGCGGATCGGGCCATTTGTCGCGACGAGGCGGTCGAGATACGCCGCAACGCGCGGATTCTCCTGTGCCTCGGTCGGCAGGATCAACGCCATTGAGCCATCCGGCAGTGTCAGCAATTGCGAGTTGAACAGGTAGGAGGTGATGGCGTCGCCCAGGCTGATGGCGCTCGCCGGTACTTCGATTACGATGGTGCCGGGCAGTGCTGCGGCCAGTGCGGCATAGAAGCCGGCCGCGTTCTCGAACGCCTGTTCATGGCAGAATAGCACGTTGCCGTTCGCCACCGCCACCACGTCATTATGGAACGCGCCCGCCTCGATGGCCGCGACGGCCTGCTGGACGAACAGCGTGCGCGCCGGGTCGAGCCGGTTGAGGCGGGCCACGGCTTCGGACGCGCGGCGGCTCTGTCGCGCCGGAAACCTCCCGCCGGGTTCGCCGTAAACGAAAATTTCGATGCCCGCCGCACCGTGCGCGCTGCCCATCCGCATGTGGTTTGCGGCGCCCTCGTCGCCGAATACGGCGGGGACGGCGGCATGCACCGCGAACGCCTCGCCGCCGAACGCGACGCGCAGTTGCGCCTCGGTGTGGCGCTGTTCGATGCTGCGGTGCGGCATCGTCGACAGGTTGGCGACGGTCAGGTGGCAGCGCCCGTCGGCGGTGTCGGGGCCGGGGGACACCGTCGCGGCGTTCGCGGTCCACATGCTTGAGGCAGAAATCACCTGCGCGAACAGTGCCGGATCGGCAGCCCAGGCGGCGGCGCAGACGGCGTCATCATCACCGGCAAAGCCCAGCGCGCGCAGCACGGTCGCGTCGGGGCGCGGCAGCGGCAGCAACAGCCCTTGCGTCAGGCCAAGGCCCATGGCGGCGCGCATCTTGCCGAGGCCCTGCAGCGCAGCAGCACGCGGTTTCGACACCCCACCGGCGTTCTTCGCGCTCGCGACATTGCCGAGGCTGAGCCCGGCATAGTTGTGGCTCGGCCCGATCAGCCCGTCGAAGTTGATCTCGACCAGATTCACGCGCGCAAGCCCGTGGCGATCGACCCCTCGATGGCGTCGGCCTCGAGGCTGGCGACGGGCCAGGCGACATAGTCGGCAGCGTAATAGGCGCTCGGGCGGTGGTTGCCCGACAGCCCGATGCCGCCAAACGGCGCGTTCGATGCGGCCCCGTTGGTCGGGCGGTTCCAGTTGACGACGCCGGCACGGCTGGCCTGCCAGAAACGATCATAAAGCTTGGCATCGCCGCCGATCAGCCCCGCCGACAGCCCGAAGCGCGTGTTGTTCGCTTCGGCGAGCGCGGCGTCGAAATCGGCGACGCGGATCATCTGCAGCACCGGCCCGAACATCTCGCTGTCGGGGCGGTCGGCAACATCGGTGACGTCGATCAGGCCGGGGCTGAGCAGCGGCTTGGTCATGTCGCGGCGCGCCAACATGCGGATGACATCGCCGCCGTGCGAGGCGAGTTCGGCAAAGCCTGCCTGCAGCGCATCGGCAGCACGGTTGTCGATCACCGGGCCCATGAACGGCTGCGGCTGGTCGAACGGTGCGCCGATGATGATGCGGTCGATGAGGCCGGTGACGCGGTCGATCAGTGCGTCATGCGCGCCGTCGCGAACGATCAGCCGCCGCGCGCAGGTGCAGCGCTGGCCTGCCGACAGATACGCCGATTGCACGACCAGCGCGGCCGCCGCATCGAGCGCCGAATCGTCGACATCCCAGACGATCAGCGGGTTGTTGCCGCCCATTTCGAGCGCCAGCAGCTTCCACGGCGTTTCGGCGAACTGCCGCGCCAGATGCGCGCCGGTGGTCGCCGAGCCGGTGAACAGCAGCCCGTCGAGCCCGTCATGCCCGGCG
This sequence comes from uncultured Polymorphobacter sp., assembly GCA_937871645.1. GTDB lineage: Bacteria > Pseudomonadota > Alphaproteobacteria > Sphingomonadales > Sphingomonadaceae > Polymorphobacter_A. The sequence goes on along the minus strand of CALMPZ010000119.1, from coordinate 1,894 downwards.
AGCGCGCGGCCAGTGTCGCCGGCGCCCTGCACGACATTGATGACGCCGTCGGGCAGGCCGGCGGTCGTCCAGCATTGCGCCATGAATTCACCGACGGCGGGCGTCAGTTCGGACGGCTTGAAGACGATGGTGTTGCCCGCGAGCAGCGCCGGCACGATATGGCCATTGGGCAGATGCGCGGGGAAATTATACGGCCCGAGCACCCCCATCACACCGTGCGGCTTGTGCCGCAGCGCCTGCCGCACACCTGCGACTTCGCCGCTGCGTTCGCCCGCCCGCTCGGCCTGCGCGGTGATCGAAATGTCGACCTTGGCGATGACGCTGGCGACTTCGGTCTTGGTTTCCCACAGCGGCTTGCCGGTTTCGGTGGCGATCAGTGCGGCGAACTGGTCGGCCTGGTCGCGCACAACATCCTGAAAACTGCGCGCCTGCGCGATGCGCGCGTCGAGCCCTGCCGCGGCCCAGCCCGGCAGCGCCTTGCGCGCCTTGGCGACCGCCGCATCGACATTGCCCGCCGCGCCGCGCCAGACGGTTTCACCGGTGCACGGATCGATCGATTCGAGTTCAGAAGCCGACATGACGCACCTTGTCTCCCATCTTCACGCCCACCGCCTCGGCCTCGCCGCGCGGCAGGAACAGCCCGGCGGCCTCGCCACCTTCAACCCATTGCGCATGGCCGATCCAGGCGCGGAATCCCGCCAACTGGCCGCTCGCCAGCAGCGCGCGGCCCATCGTGCCATGGTCATCGACCAGCGCCATGACCTCGCCGCGCCGGCTGTCACGGATGCTGCGGACATTGTCGGTGCGCACCGTCATCGTCGGGCCGCCGTCAAAGATGTCGACATAGCCGTCATAGCTGAAACCCTCGGCCTCGAGCATCGCCATCGCCGGCCGGCCATTGGGGTGCGGCAGGCCGATGACGGCGCGCGCGGTTTCGGGCAGCAGCGCGACATAGACCGGGTGCTTGGGCATCAGGTCGGCGATGAACTGGTTGCCATGGATGGCGTTGAAGCTGTCGGCGTCCTGAAAGCTCATGCCGAAGAACGCGCGGCCCAGACCGTCCCAGAACGGCGAGCCGCCATCGGGGTCGATGACGCCGCGCAGCTCAGCAAGCAGCCGGTCGGCAAAGCGTTGCCTATGGCACGCGATGAACAGGTAGCGGCTGCGCGCCAGCAAGCGCCCCAGTCCGCCGGTGCGCAATTCCGGGTGCAGGAACAGCCCGCCGACTTCGCTGGCGCCGTCGTGATCGCTGGTGAGATTCAGCGACTGGATCGCGAAGGTCTTGCCCAGCTCCTTCGAATTCTGCTGCAGCAGGTTCAATTTGTACGAATAGAACGGCCATTCGACACCGATGCGGCTGAACACCACCGCGGTGCCGCCGATGCGGCCGGTGACGCTGTTTTCGAGCACCAGCATATAGAGCTCGTCTTCGGGCGCGCTGATGTCCTTGGCGTACGCCGCGTCGGACCGCGCCAGCCGCGCCGCCATCGCGTCGCGGTCCTGCGGCAGGTTGGTGAACCCGCCGCCGGTCATCATCGCCAGCTCGTACAGCGCATCAAGGTCGCTGCCGCGCGCGGGGCGGACTTTCCAGCTCATGAGATTGGCCAACTCATCGGACCCAGCCGTTCTGCGCGACGCGCATCAGAATGAGGGCCGACAATTTGGCGCGCTCGACCAGGCTGTCGGCGCACAGGAATTCGTCGGCCGAATGGATCGAGCCACCACGCGGCCCCAGCGTGTCGACGACCGCAAGGCCGGTGGCGGCCAGGTTGTTGCCATCACAGACGCCGCCGGTATCGCGCCAGCCGATGGCGAGGCCGATGTCGCGGCCGCACGCCCTCACCAGTTCGAACAGCCGCAGCTGGTTGGCATCCATCGGCTTGGGCGGCCGCGC
>CALMPZ010000118.1 GCA_937871645.1 uncultured Polymorphobacter sp. | reverse complement strand
ATAGGCGGCGGCAACATTGGCAGCGAGTTCGGCGCGCGCGGCGGTACGCCCGGCCTCGGTCGCGGCGATGCCGGCGCGGGCGCGGTCGTTGGCGGCGCTGACGCGGCCACCGGTGAACAACGGCTGTTCGATGCTGGCCAGCGCGGCAATCGGCGTGACCGTGGCGCCGGGCATGCCGAAGAAGTTCATCGTGTCGAGATAGCCGTAGCCGACCGAGGCGCGCACCGATGCCGTCGGGCGGTTGCCGGCCTGCGCCTGCGTCAGCCGCGCCGTCGCCGCGTCATGGTCGGCATCGGCGGCGGCAACTGCGGGGGCGTGCGCCAGTGCGGCAGCAATCGCCTCGTCGAGCGTCACCGCCTGCGCCGGAAGCGCCAATACCAGTGCCGGGGCCAGCGTCGAAAGCAGGACGAGGCGACGCAGCTTCATTTGAACGCGACGCCCGATTGGATGCCGAGTTTGCGGAACACGATGGCGGCCGGGCAGAAGCCGGTGAAGCTCGACTGGATCAGGTTGAAGCCGGCAAAGGCGCTGAGTGCCAGCCACCAGGGGTGAACCAGCAGCGACAGCGTGATGCCGAGCAGCACGACAAATCCGGCGAACATCAGAACAGCGCGATCAAGCGTCATGGCGTATTCCTTTCGGTTCAGGGCTTAAGTTTGTGGACACCGATGAGGTCGAGCGCGAGCTTCTCGTAGAAGGGTTCGCTCTCGCCCTTGCGGATCTTGCGCAGGAAGTATTTTTCGAAGCCGATCTTGGCGAGGTGGACCCATTTGCCCTGCGACGACCAGTTGACGTTGCGTGGCGGAATCTGCGGCTGCGCGATGAAGGCGATGCCCTCGTCGCCGAAATCGGCGAGGCAGATGGCGTTCCAGCTGGCTTCGGCGGTCGGTTCGCGGCCATCGAGTATGGCGTCCAGATTGGCGGCAATGGCGCTGACCATGCTTTCGATCATGAAGCCGGTCTTGGGCACGCCGACAGGCACAGGTGTCGGCCCGGTGGGGGCAATCGCGACACAGACGCCGAGCGCGAAAACGTCGGGGAACTTCGGGTTGCGCTGGTGCTTGTCGACGATGATGAAGCCGCGCGGGTTGGTCAGCCCGTCGATGCCGAATACCGCCGGCACGCCGCGAAACGCCGGCAGCAGCATCGCATAGTTGAACGGCAGGTCGTGCGCCTTGATCACCGCCCCGCCCTCGGCGATTTCCTCGACGTGCATCAGGTTCGGCTCGACGCTGGTGACGCGCGCGTTGGTCACCCATTTGATGTGGCGTTCGCGCAAGGCGCTTTCGAGCAGGCCCTTGGTGTCACCGACGCCGTCGAGGCCGAGGTGGCCGACATAGGGTTCGGCGGTGACGAAGGTCATCGGCACCTTGTCGCGGATCTTGCGGCGGCGCAGTTCGGTATCGAGAATCAGCGCGAATTCATACGCCGGGCCGTAGCACGACGCGCCCTGCGCCGCGCCGACGACAATCGGCCCGGGGTTTTCAACGAAGCGGTCGAAGGCATCGGCGGCGGCCACCGCGTGCGCGGTCTGGCATACCGACACGGTGTTCGCCGCCGGACCGAAGCCGGGGATTTCGTCAAAGGCCAGGTCGGGGCCGGTCGCAATTACAAGATAATCGTAATCGACGGTCGTGCCGTCGTTGAGTTCGATGCGCTTTTCAGCCGGATGGACGCGCTTGGCGCCGACCGCGGTGAAGGCGATGTTCTTCTTGGCGAACACCGGCGGCAGATGGATCTGGATGGCTTCGGGTTCGCGCCAGCGCACCGCCACCCAGGGGTTTGACGGGATGAATGAATAGGTCTCGCTGTCGGCGACCATCATGACATCGGCGCGATCTTTGACCGCGTGGTTGATCTCATAGGCAGCGATGGTGCCGCCCAGGCCCGCACCCAGCACGATAATTCTTGGCCGCGACATCCGATGTCTCCCCAAATGGCCGGCGATTGCTGCCGGTTGGAACATGCTTGACTAAATATAAGAATTACATGATATATACAAGCCTGAAATTATTAATGCGTGAGTATCGGTCGACCGACACCGCGCGCTGCACCGCCAAGGAGACGGCACATGTTCGGATTCGGCAAAGCCGCCAATATCAACGAAATCGATGCAGCCAAGCTACAGGCGCTGCTCGCGGCGGATGCGGCCATCGTCATCGACGTCCGCGAACCCGACGAGTTCGCCGCCGAACATATCGCCGGCGCGACCAACCTGCCGCTGTCGCGCTTCGATGCCGCGCTGCTGCCCGACGCCGGGGCACGAACAATGGTGTTGCAATGCGCAGGCGGCAAGCGTTCGGCGATGGCGCTGGGGCGCTGCAAGGACGCCCGCGCCGTTATCGATACGCACCTTGCGGGCGGGCTGGCTGCGTGGAAATCCGCGGGCCTGCCGACCGTGCACGGCAACCGCTAGCATGTTTCCCAAGGGGCAGATGACCATGCGCAAGCTGCAATCGACCGGCCTTGTCCTCGCCGCGCTGTTGGCGCTCGGGGCATGCGGCGAAAAATCGGCCCCGCCCGCTGCGCCTGCCGCAGCACCGGCGGGCACGCAGCTCAAACTGGCGCTGACCACCATCGCCGACATGAAAGCCGTCGGCGCCGAAGTCACGACGCGCGACCAGGCCGAAGCGCGTGCGCGCATTCCGGGAACGCTCGCCAGCCTCGACGTGCGCGCCGGCGACAGCGTCAGCAAGGGCCAGCGCATCGCCACCATCGTCGATGCACGGCTGGGATACGAAACCAGCGCCGCTTCGGCCCAGCTCGCGGCTGCCGAGGCCGAAGCCGCCCGCGCCCGCGCCGAACTCGTGCGCATCGAAGATCTCTACCGCAACAAGGTCTATGCCAAGGCGCGGCTCGATACTGCGGTGGCGGGCGCCCGCGCCGCCGATGCCCGCGCCGCCGCCGCCCGCGCACAGGCCAATGCCAGCGCCAGCGTCGTCGGTCAGGGTGCCGTGCTGGCGCCCGCGAGCGGCCGGGTATTGCGCGCCGATGTGCCCGCCGGCTCGGTGGTGGCGCCGGGCATGTCGGTCGCGACGATCACCGCCGGGCCGCCGGTGGTGCGCCTCGAACTGCCCGAATCGCTCGCCGGCCAGTTGCGCGTCGGTGCGCCCGTGACGCTGACCGACAGCGATCTGCCCGATGTGGCGCGCACCGGCCATGTCATGCAGGTCTATCCGGCGATCAACGCCGGCCGCGTCACCGCCGATGCACAATTTTCCGGCCTGTCCGAACGCTTTGTCGGCCGCCGCGTCAGTGCCAATATTGCGGTCGGCGAGCGCCGGGCGCTGGTGGTGCCGCGGCGCTTTGTCGAAACGCGCTTCGGCATCGACTACGTCACCGTGCTGGCGGCCGACAAGCAAGCCAGCGCCGTGCCAGTGCAGACCGCCCCCGTCGCCGACGCCGCGATGGTCGAATTGCTGTCGGGCGTTGCCGCCGGCGACACGCTGCTCGCCAAGGGTGCCGCAACGTGAAGCTGGGCATCTCCGGCAATCTGACGCGCGCGACGATCAATTCGCCGCTGACGCCGCTGCTGCTGCTCGCGTCGATCGCCATCGGCCTGCTGGCGCTGCTGTCGATCCCGCGCGAGGAGGAGCCGCAGATCAGCGTGCCGATGGTCGACATCCAGGTGATGGCGCCGGGGCTGGCGGCGTCCGATGCCGTCGATCTCGTCGGCATCCCGCTCGAGACCATCGTCAAGAGCGTCGACGGTGTCGAACACGTCTACACCCAGGCCGAAGACGATGGCGTGATGGTCACCGCGCGCTTCCTCGTCGGCTCGAACCCCGAAGCGGCGGCGACGCGCATCGAGGAGAAATTGCGCGCCAACTGGGACCGCATCCCGGTCGGCATTCCCGATCCAAAGGTCACCGTGCGCGGCATCAACGACGTGCCGATGGTGGTGCTGACCCTGTCGCCCAAACCCGGCGCGGCCGGGCAATGGACCGATGCGGCGCTGTACGAACTCGCGGTCAAGCTGCGCACTGAAATCGCCAAGGTCGACAATGTCGGGCTGACCTTCCTGACCGGCGGGCGGCCCGATGAAATCCGCATCGCGCCCGATCCGGCGCGGCTGGCGCAGCACCGCGTGCCGCTGGGCAGCATCATCGAGGCGGCAAGCCAGGCCAACCGCGCCTTTCCCGCCGGCAGTATCCGCGACGGCGGGCAGGCCGTCGCGGTGACGTCGGGGCAGACACTCGGCAGCGCCAGCGAAGTCGGCCAGCTGACAGTGCGCTCGGTCACCGGCGCGCCGGTCTATCTGCGCGATGTCGCCACCGTCAGCCAGAGCCCGCGCGAGGACCAGGCGCGGGCGTGGCGCTGGTCGCGCGCCGATGGCCAATGGCACAGCGCGCCGGCGGTCAGCATCGCCGTCGCCAAACGCGCCGGGGCGAACGCCGTGGTGGTGTCCGACGCCCTGCTGGCGCGCGTCGAGACGCTCAAGGGCAGCCTTATTCCCGCCGGGGTCGAAGTATCGGTGACGCGCAACTACGGCGCTTCGGCGAACGAAAAGGCCAACGAACTGCTCTACCACCTCGGGCTGGCGACGGTGTCGATTGTCGTGCTGATCGGCTTTGCCATCGGCTGGCGTGAGGCGGCGGTTACTGCCGTGGTCATCCCGACGACGATCCTGCTGACGATGTTTGCCTCCAACCTGATGGGCTACACGATCAACCGCGTCAGCCTGTTCGCGCTGATTTTCTCGATCGGCATCCTCGTTGATGACGCCATCGTCATCATCGAAAATATCGCGCGCCACTGGGCGATGGACGATACGCGCCTACGCGCTGGGGCCGACGCCCGCCCCCGCGTTCAGGCCGCGATTGAGGCGGTCGCCGAAGTCGGCAACCCGACCGTCGTCGCAACGCTGACGGTGGTCGCGGCGCTGCTGCCGATGCTGTTCGTCGGCGGGCTGATGGGGCCGTACATGGCGCCGATTCCGGTCAATGCCTCGGCGGCGATGATCTTCTCGTTCTTCGTCGCGGTGATTTTCGCGCCGTGGCTGATGATCCGCTTCGCGCGGCAAGCGCTCGACGACGGCGGCGCCCACGGCCACGAAGACGCCAGCGGCGGCAAGCTCGGCGCGCTTTATGCCCGCGTCGCGCACCGCGTTATCGACAGCCGCAGCAGCGCCCGCAATTTCCTGATTGCCGTCGGCGTCGCAACGCTGGTTGCCGGCTCGATGTTCTATTTCAAGGCAGTGACGGTCAAACTGCTGCCGTTCGACAACAAGTCCGAAGTCCAGGTCGTCGTCGACATGCCCGAAGGCACCAGCCTCGAGGTCACCGAACGCACGCTCGACGCGGTCGCCGCCGTCGTGCGCAAGCTGCCCGAAGCGGTATCGATGGAAGCCTATGCCGGCACCTCGGCGCCGTTCAACTTCAACGGACTGGTCCGCCATTATTTCCTGCGCAACCGCCCCGAAATGGGCGATGTCATGGTGACGTTGCTGCCCAAGGACGAACGCGACCGCGCCAGCCACATTGTCGCGCTCGACCTGCGCGAACAGCTCAAGGCGCTCAAGCTGCCCGCAGGCGCATCGATCAAGGTCGTCGAAACACCGCCCGGCCCGCCGGTGATGGCGACCTTGCTCGCCGAAATCTACGGCCCCGACGAAAAGACCCGCCGCGCCACCGCCGATGAAGTCGCCAAGGTGTTCCGGTCGATTCCGTATATCGTCGATGTCGATGTCAGCAGCGGCCAGACGCGGCCGCGGTTGCGGCTGGTGCCCGACCGCGCGCGGCTCGATTACTACAATTTGTCCGAACGCGAGCTGCACGATTCGATCGGCGCACTGCTCGGCAACCGCACCATCGGCTATGCCCCGCGCGGGGGGGGCCGGACGCCGCTGCCGATCACCATCGCGCTGCCGCAATCGGCGCGCAGCTGGTCGAGCACGCTCGCCAGCACGCCGGTCGCGGTGACCCGCAGTGACGGCACGCCGCAACTCGTCGAACTCGGCGCGCTGGTCGAGGCGCGCCATGAAGCCGGCAGCCACAGCCTGTTCCGCCGCGACGGCCGCGCCGCCGACATGGTCACTGCCGAACTGGCGGGCGACTATGAAGCGCCAGTCTACGGCGTGCTCGCCGTCAACCGCGCCATCGACGGTGTCGACTGGGCCGCCAAGGGCCTGACCAAGCCGGTCATCCGCTTTGCCGGCCAGCCCGACGACGAATCGGTGACCAGCCTGCTGTGGGACGGCGAATGGGAAATCACCTGGGTGACCTTCCGCGACATGGGCGCGGCGTTCATGGTGGCGTTGCTCGGCATCTATGTGCTGGTGGTGGCGCAGTTCCGCAGCTTCAAGCTGCCGCTGGTCATCCTGACGCCGGTGCCGCTGACCTTGGTCGGCATCGTCATCGGCCATATGCTGTTTTCGGCGCCTTTCACCGCGACCTCGATGATCGGCTTCATCGCGCTGTCGGGAATCATCGTGCGCAATTCGATCCTGCTCGTGGATTTCATCCGCCACACCGCCGCGCCCGGCAAGCCGCTGCGCGACACGTTGATCGAAGCCGGACGCATCCGCTTCAAGCCGATCGTGCTGACCGCGGCGGCAGCGATGATCGGTGCCGCGGTCATCCTCACCGACCCGATTTTCCAGGGGCTGGCAATTTCGCTGCTGTTCGGGCTGGCCTCGTCGACATTGCTGACGGTGCTGGTTATTCCGGCGATCTATGTCGTGCTGCGCGACGATGGAAAGGCCGCAACGCGATGAATCTGAGCGCGAACAGCATCGACGTCCTTGCGGCACGCGCGACGGTCGCGGCAGCGACGCTCAAGCTGCTCGCCAATGAACAGCGGCTGCTGCTGCTGTGCCGGCTGACCCAGGGCGAGGCGCCGGTCGGCGATCTCGTCGAACACCTCGGCCAGTCGCAATCGAGCGTTTCGCAGCACCTGGCCCGGCTGCGCGAAGGCGGCCTCGTGACGACGCGCCGCGAAGGCACTATCATCCACTATCGGCTGGCCGATGCCGGCGTCAGCCAGCTCATCGACGCACTGTGCGACCGCTTCGGCGGCGAGCCCGGCTAAGCGGCTACAATATCTTGGCGAACATCGCGGCAGATGCAGCGCGACGCCGTGGCGACGCCGTGGCCACCGCTGTAGCGCCGCCGTTGCCGCCCAAAGTCTGCAGCAAGCTGATCACCGAACGAAGCGCTGTGGGGTCGATCCGGTAATAGACCTGCTTGGCGGCACGCCGGGTGGCGACCAGCCCCGCCTTGCGCAACAGGGCAAGCTGCTGCGAAAGCCCTGGCTGGCCGATACCCGAGGCGGCCTCGATCGCCCCGACCGGCTGCTCACCCGCGGCGATCAGCGCCAGCAGCGTCAGCCTGGTGGGATGTCCCAGAACGCGCAGGACTTCGGCCTCCGGTGCGTATGGAGCAGCCGCCATCACTTGCGCTTCCCTGTCAAATCCGGACGATCGGCCTTGCTGCGGTAAAACCATGTCACATCGTCGTGCATCGCGAGGGCCGCGGCTTGCTCCTCGTCCGGCGGCAGCAGCACATCATCTCCGGGCTGCCAGTTTGCCGGCGTGACGACATCGTCGGCATCGACGCGTTGCAGCGCTGCCACGACCCGCAGCATCTCGTCGACCGAACGTCCGACAGTGGCGGGATAGCAGACAGTGGCGCGTATAACCCCTTCGGGATCAATGAAATAGCTCGTGCGCATCGCCGCAGCATCGGTCGTACCAACCGCGATCATGCCGTAGGCAAGCCCGATCGACATTGCCGGATCCTCAACGATCGGAAAGCTCACGGTGACGCCGAACGCGTCGCGAATTGCCCGGACCCAGGCAAGATGTGCATACAGGCTATCGACCGATACCGCGAGCAGCGCGCAATTGAGTTCCGCGAACCGTTCGGCGGCGCGCGACAATGCGATGAACTCGCTGGTGCAAACCGGCGTGAAATCGGCCGGGTGCGAAAACAGCACCAGCCAGCGCCCGCGATAACCCGACAAGCTGACGCTCCCCATCGTCGTGCGCGCTTCGAAATCGGGTGCAAGGTCCCCGATGCGCAGCGTTGGCCAATTTGGCATGCGAGTCGTTTCGATCATGAACATGTCCCTTATGGCCACTGCCGGCCAGATGTGAGCCGCAGCCATAATCGATTACACTATAATTGTAATTGAATTCATACGGATTTCGACTGTGTGGTTGAACCCGCATCCGCACCACGGCAAGGGCGGCCTGACCGGCGGTGCCCGCGCCGTGCGGGCGTTCCGAACGACGCGACAATTGACACACCCAGGGTCTCTACTTTTGCGCGCGTTTGGTGTATCGTTGGCAAATGGTGCGGCTCGACCATATTGCGCGCGCGAAAATCGGGCAGCGAGACTGGATTCCGGCGCGGAATCCCGACGCACGCGCGATGTTCGCCGTCGCGATCAAATCGACGGCCGCATGATGGCCCAAGCCGCGCCGCTGCGGATCCTGATTATCGACGACGACATCCACGTCCAGAAGTCGCTGGCCTTCGTGTTCAGGATGATGGGGCACGAAATCTTTGCGGCCGATAGCGCCGCTCAGGGCGTGCGGCAATTCGTCGAAAGCCGGCCGCAACTCGTGTTCGTCGACATGGTCATGCCCGGTGGGCTCGGTATCGATGCCGTGCGTGAAATCCGTGCGCTCGACGCTGTGGTCCATATCGTGGCGATGTCGGGCAGCGACGAGGGTGGCCAGCATAATCTGCTGGCACTGGCCCGCGCCGCAGGAGCCAACCGGAGCCTCGGCAAGCCGTTCGATTTCGACGCGGTCGAAAGGCTGCTCGCCGAAGTTGCCGCTGCTGTGGCGGCGCGCCGCCGCGCCGGCTGAACCCCGGCCCCGGGCAGCTCGAAGCGCTGCAGCGGCGGCAATAGGGTTGAGCCGGCGACGCGCCGTTCAGCCGAAGATGACGTCGGTGGCGTGGACCGCGCTGCTAATCGAGATGTTTGACATGCTGAGATCGAAGCCATCGGTAACCTGCCACAGCGTCCCGGCAACCTGCGTCAACGTCGAGCCCGCAGACCAGCCGACGAACAGGATGGTATCGCCGGCGGCGCTGCCGTTGCCGGCAAAGTCGCTGATGATATCGCCGGCTTCCTGACCCTTGTTGAACATGAAGACGTCGTTGCCGGTACCACCGGTGAGCTTATCGGACCCGGCGCCGCCGTTGAGGACGTCGTTGCCCGACGCGCCGAGCAGCAAGTCGTTGCCGTCCTGCCCGAACAAGATGTCGGCACCGCCGCTGCCGGCGATGGTGTTGGCGAGCGCGTTGCCGGTGCCGGTGAAACTGCCCGGCCCGCCATAGGCCAGATCTTCGACCCCGGTGCCGAGCGTGTAGCTTGCCAAGGTTGTCTTGACCTTGTCGAGGCCGCCGAGGCTGATGCCGGTGTCGAGTTCGACGACGCTGTCGCCGATGTTGTCGACAATATAGAGGTCGTCGCCATCACCACCGGTCATCGAATCGCCGCCGGCCTTGCCGTCGAGGATGTTGGCACCGCTGTTGCCGGTCAGGGTGTTGACGGCGGCATTGCCGGTCAGATTGCCGGTGGCAGCGCTGCCTGTCATCGTCAGATTTTCGAGCCCGGCGGCCAGCACATAGCTGCGGTCGACGATGACGGTATCGTTGCCGCCGGTTTCGATGATCGTCTGCGTCGGGTTGTTGACGTAATAGGTGTCGTCGCCCAGCCCGCCCTTGTAGATATCGGTGCCATAGTAACCGTCAATCACATCGTTGCCGGCGCCGCCGACGATGGTGTTGTTTTCGTCATTGCCCGTCAGGACGGCGCCGGCGGTGCCGGTGTAGATCAGCGTTTCGTGCTGATGCCCCATTGTCCACGAAATCGACGAATAAATGGTGTCGTTGCCGCCGGTGTCGATGATCTGGTCGCCGGCATTGTCGACATAATAGGTGTCGTCGCCGCCAAGCCCTTCGAGGATATCGACGCCGCCCTTGCCATCGAGGACGTCATTGCCGTCCCAGCCGGTCAGGTGGTTGTCCCTGGCATTGCCGGTCCCGGTGAAATCACCGATGCCGCTGTAGGTCAGATTGTCGGTGACCGCATCAAGCGTGTACGATGCAAGAGGCGTGACCACAGTGGCATTTTCGGTAATCGTCAGCCGGTCGGCCCGCGACATGGCCGGGTCGACTTCTATCCCGCCGGTCTGGTTCCAGAACTGCAGGTTATACGTGCTGTCGATGACGTGGACATGGCCGATGTTGTCGGTGAAGACGATGTCGTGCGAGCCATCGGTGATCTGGAAGCGCGGCGTGTTGTTGGCTGCGGTGCCGGTGCCCGACCAGATCAGCGTGTTGTCGGAAACGGTGCCGTAGGCGTTTTCGAGCAGCACGCCCTGACCGGTGCCTTCGATAATGGTGTTGCCCGAAATGGCGACGTCGTGGAACCCGAGTCCCAGCCCATTGTCATCGAGGTAGATGCCGAGCATCGCATCGCCGTCGCCCTGTTCAAGCAGATTGTCCTTGATGACGATGCGGTGCGCCGACTCGTGATCGGTCCAGATGTGGATGCGGTCGCCATGGTCGCCGGCGCCGCCGAAGCTCCACGGATGGCTTGTCCAGGTGTGGTTGCCGATGATGTTCAGGCCGTTTTGCACCGAGCCGGTGATCGGCGAGGTGCGCAGGTCGTGGATATCGTTGTTGAGGATGTTGATATTGCTGCTGCCCGTAAAGGTCACGCCTTTGTGGAACATTCTGATGTCGCTATTGCTGATCGTGCAATCCGTCGAGTTTTCGAAATTGACGCCCTTGCCCGCCGGCAACCCGAGAACGTTGCCGGTCTTGTCGAGCACAGTAGCGGTCTGCGGCACGCCGTTGATCGCCAGCCCGCCGGTGATCTTGGCGTTGGTGATGGTGACATTGTCGCTGACAACGACGCGCACCGCCTGCGCGTTGTTCGTGCTGGTTAGCGTCGGGTTCAGCTAGATGCCGGCACCGTAGACCGTGACATGGCTGCCGTCGG
>CALMPZ010000117.1 GCA_937871645.1 uncultured Polymorphobacter sp. | reverse complement strand
CCAGCCCAGCCCCTGCGGTGCGCAGGGTGCGAGCGTGAGACAGGCATCTGCACCGGGTTGTGCTGGAAGGTCCTGGACTTCGATCGAGGCCACGTCGAACTTGCCAAGACCGATGCTGGCGTCGCGGCCGAAGCCGATGATGAAGCTGCCGTCGGGGGCAACGGCAACGGGTTTACCGTCAAGCGTCAGTCCGGTGGTGCCGGCGGGCACGCGGCCACGGACGAGCGCGCCTTGCTGCAGCGGCGGCGTGGCGGGGCCGTGAAGTTCGAACGGTTGGGCGCTCGCCAGCGCTGCGGCGACGGCCAGAACCGCAAACGCCGGCATCAGATCTTGCCGAGGTCGCGCATCTCCGAATGGCGCTTCACCGCGGCTTCGGCATTGAGATAGGCTTCCTGGAACTCGGCCGACCAGTAGCGCAGATTGGCGAGCGGGATCGGCGTGCCGGTGACGGCGCAGACGACATAGTCGCCGGGCGCGACGACGTGGAACGAGCCTGACAGATAGCGCAGGCGGGCGGGGCGGCCATTGGCGGTGGTGTTCAACATGGCGTGACCCTTACAATAATCTGCCCTGCAGCGGAACGCCCGTTGTGACGTCGAGCTTGCCGTCGGCAAAGGTCAGCACCAGCGCGTTGTGCTGGCGCGCCTGTTCGGCGGCGGTGACGAGCTTGCCGGCCTTGTCGGTGACCACCGCATAGCCGCGCGCCAGCACGCCGAGCGGCGACAGCGAGTCGAGCAGGCGGCTGGCGGCATCGAGGCGGGCCTGCGCGCGGGCGTGCTGCGCGGTCAGCAAGTGCGGGCGTAGCCGGCTGGCGCTGGCGGTGAGCGTTTGCGCGTCGCGGGTGGTGACGCTGCGCGCGGCGGTTTGCAGCTGCGTCGTGGCGCGTGCCAGATCGGCGGCGGCGCGGTCGCGGCGCTGGCGCAACAGCAGCGGGCGCAGTTGCGCGCGCGTCAGCCGTGTCGCCCAATGTTGTGCGGTGGCACGCAGCCCGCGCGGCAGCCGCTCGGCGAGGTCATCGAAGCGCTGCTGGCGCAGGCCGAGGAGGTTGCGCAAGGACGGCTGGCGTGCAGCAACCGCCGTAAGCCGTTCGCGGCGCAAGTCGAGGAGGCGCAATGCGGCACGGTCGGTGCGCAGGCCGAGCCCGGTCAGCGTCAGCCGCAGTTCGGCGAGCACCGGGACGGCACGCTCGGCAGCGGCAGTTGGCGTCGGGGCGCGGTGGTCGCTGGCGAAATCGACGAGCGTGGTGTCGGTTTCATGGCCGACCGCGGTGATGATCGGAATGCGGCTGTCGGCGACGGCGCGCACGGTGACTTCCTCGTTGAACGCCCACAGGTCCTCGATCGAGCCGCCGCCGCGCGCGACGATCAGCAGATCGGGGCGCGGGATCGGCCCGCCGCGCGGCAAGGCGTTGAAGCCGGCGATCGCGGCAGCCACCTGTCCCGCTGCGGCATCGCCCTGCACCAGCACCGGCCAGACCAGCACCGGGCGCGGGAAGCGGTCGGCGAGGCGGTGGAGAATGTCGCGGATGACGGCGCCGGTCGGCGAGGTGATGACGCCGATGACGCGCGGGATATAGGGCAGCGCCCGCTTGCGGTCAGCATCGAACAGCCCTTCGGCGGCGAGCTTGGCCTTGCGCGCCTCCAACTGCGCGAGCAGCGCGCCGACGCCGGCGGGCTCCATGCGTTCGATGACGATCTGGTATTTCGAGCGGCCGGGATAGGTGGTGAGTTTGCCGGTGGCGATGACCTCGAGCCCGTCTTCGGGGCGGAACGGCAAGGCGCCGGCGACGCCCTTCCACATCACGCCGTCAATGACTGCGGCGTCATCCTTGAGGCTGAGATAGACATGCCCCGAGGCGGCGCGCTTGAAGCCCGAGATTTCGCCGCGCACGCGGACATGGCCGTAGCTGTCCTCGACGGTGCGCTTGAGCGCGTGCGCAAGTTCGCTGACCGAATATTCGGGGGTGTTGATCGCGGGCGCATCCATAGCGCCGTCTTACCCCAGCCATTTCACCGCGCAAGCGGCTTGCGGTCGCGCGCGACGCCGCGCTACAGCGATGCAGCTTTGAAAAGGGTAGATGCGTTGAACGTTCTGGTCATCGGCGGCGGCGGGCGCGAACATGCGCTGTGCTGGAAGTTGCGGCAGTCGCCGCGCGTCGAACGGCTGTTCGCTGCGCCGGGCAACGCCGGTATCGCACGCGAGGCCGAATGTGTGGTGCTCGACGTTGCCGACCACGCCGCCGTCATCGGTTTTTGCGCCGCCAATGTCATTGAACTCGTCGTCATCGGTCCCGAAGGCCCGCTCGTTGACGGGCTTGGCGACAGTTTGCGCGCCGCCGGCGTGCGCGCCTTTGGACCGTCAGCCGCCGCTGCACAGCTCGAAGGCTCGAAGGGCTTCACCAAGGATCTGTGTGCCAAGGCCGGCATTCCGACCGCAGCCTATCGGCGCTTCGACGATGCCGCCGACGCGCGCGCCTATGTCGCCGCGCACGCGCTGCCGGTGGTCATCAAGGCCGACGGGCTGGCGGCGGGCAAGGGCGTGGTGATTGCCGAAAGCCATGCGGAAGCGGCCGCTGCGCTCGACGCGCTGGCGGGCGGGCCCGCCGTCGTCGAAGAATGCATGACCGGCCCCGAAGCGAGCTTCTTCGTGCTGACCGACGGCACCCATGCGCTGCCGCTGGCGAGCGCACAGGACCACAAGCGCGTCGGCGACGGCGACACCGGCCCTAACACCGGCGGCATGGGTGCCTATTCGCCCGCGGCGGTGCTGACGCCTGAACTGGCGGCGCGCGCGCTGGATGAAATCGTCAAGCCGACGATCAAGGCAATGGCGGCGGCGGGCACACCGTTCCAGGGCGTGCTCTACGCCGGGCTTATGCTGACGCCGACCGGCCCCAAGCTCATCGAATATAACGCGCGCTTCGGTGACCCTGAGTGTCAGGTGCTGATGTCGCGGCTCGACAGCGACCTTCTCGACTTGCTGCTCGCTACCTGCGACGGCACGCTCGGCGATGCGGCACCGGTGTGGAGCGATGACGCCGCGCTGGTCGTGGTTATGGCCGCCGAGGGCTATCCGGGCACGCCGACCAAGGGCACCGAAATTCGCGGCATCGATGCCGCC
>CALMPZ010000116.1 GCA_937871645.1 uncultured Polymorphobacter sp. | reverse complement strand
TGACGAAAGAAAACAATCGGGTGCAGGCCTCAGGCCTGCCCGCCGGAGGCCCTTAAAGCGCCATCGACGGCCGCTCCGCCATTCGCGCCCGCCATGCCAGCAAATTGACATGGTGCTCACCGGCGCGGACGCGGACGACGCGCGCGAAGTCGGTGGCGACGACGGCGGTGATGTCGGCGACGCTGAAGCGGCCTGCGGCGACATAGTCACGCCCGGCCATATGCGCGTCGAAGGCGTCGATGAAGGCGTGCAGCCGCGCCAGGCCGCGTTCGGCGAGTTCGGGGATTTGTGCGTAGTTGACCGGGCCGGGCAAGGCGCGGTCCTTCATGCCGGGCGCGGTGTTGCGCAGCGCATCGGCGATGGCGGAAAAGCATTCGAATTCGATGCGGGCGTTCCAGCTGGCGATTTCGGCCTTTTCGAGCGGGGTGACGCCGAGCAGCGGCGGCTTGGGGTAGGCGGCTTCGGCCCAGGTGAGGATGCCGGCATTGTCGGTGAGGACAGGGCCGTCATCGAGCTTGAGCGCCGGCACGGTGCAGGCGGGGTTTATGGCGCGATAGGCGGCGCCGAGTTGTTCCTGTGTCGCCAGATTGACCTCGACCACCGAGTGGGTGATGCCCTTTTCGGCAAGCACGATGCGGGCGCGGCGCGGGCTCGGCGCACGGGCGAAGTCATAGAAAATCGGCATTGGTCGCTCCCCTTAATCTCTGAACACCACCGTGCGCGGGCCGTTGACGAGCACGCGGCCATCGAGGTGGAAGGCAATCGCGCGCGCCAGCACGCGGCGTTCGATGTCGCGGCCCTTGCGGATCAGGTCTTCGGGTGTGTCCGAATGGCTGATGCGTTCGACATCCTGTTCGATGATCGGGCCTTCGTCGAGGTCGGCCGTCACATAGTGTGCGGTGGCGCCGATGACCTTGACGCCGCGCTCGTGCGCCTGGTGATAGGGCTTGGCGCCCTTGAAGCCCGGCAGGAAGCTATGGTGGATGTTGATGCAGCGGCCGCTGAACTTCGCGGCGAGGTCATCCGACAGGATTTGCATGTAGCGTGCCAGCACCGCCAACTCGCTGCCGGTCGACTGGAAAAGTTCCCAGATTTGAGCTTCTTGCGCAGCCTTGTTGCCGGTGATTGTCGGCAAGTGGTGGAACGGAATGTCGCCGAAATCGAGGCTGGCATAGGTGTCGCGCGGGTGGTTCGAGATGATGCCGGTGACGTCCATGTCGAGCTCGCCGATGCGGCGGCGGTAGAGCAGGTCGGCGAGGCAATGGTCGGCCTTTGACGCGAGGATCAGTACCTTGGGGCGCTGGCTGCGGGCGCGGATGCGGTAGTCCATGCCGTAGCGCGCGGCGATCGCTTCGAAGCCGGCCTCCAGTGCCGCGCTGCCCGCCGGATCGGCAAAGCGATACACGGTGCGCATGAAGAAGCGGTTGGTCTCTATATCATTATATTGGTGCGATTCGAGGATGTTGCCGCCCGACTTGAAGATATGGTTGGTGACATTGGCAACGATGCCAGGCATGTCGTGACAGGCAAAGGTCAGGATGAAGGTTTGCGATGGCACCGGCTACCCCTAGTCAATCGTCGCGAGCAGGTCGGCGAGCTTGCCGAACATTTCGTCGATCTGTGATTTATCAACAATCAGCGGCGGCGACAGCGCGATGATGTCGCCGGTGGCGCGCACCAGCAGGCCGGTGTCGAACGCCGCGTGGAACAATTCGGTGGCGCGCTTGCCGGGGGCGCCTGGGCGCGGTTCAAGCTCGACGCCGGCGACCAGCCCGATGTTGCGCAAGTCGATGACGTGGCGTTTGGCCCTGAGGCTGTGGACCGCGTCGGCCCAATAGTCGGACAGGCTGGCGGCGCGTTCGAAAAGCCCCTCGGCCTTGTAGAGGTCGAGCGTCGCGAGGCCTGCGGCGGCGGCCAGCGGGTGCCCCGAATAGGTGTAGCCGTGGAAGAACTCGATGCCGTCGGGCGCGCCCTCGACAATCGCGTCATGCACGCCGCGCGCCACCGCCACCGCGCCCATCGGCACCGCGGCATTGGTCAGGCCCTTGGCCATGGTGATGATGTCGGGCATCACGCCGAACAGTTCGGCCGCCGTCGCCGTGCCCAGCCGGCCATAGGCGCTGATAACTTCGTCGAAAATCAACAAGATGCCGTGCGTATTGCAGATGGTACGCAAACGTTCGAGATAGCCCGTAGGCGGCACTAGGACGCCGGTCGATCCCGCCATCGGCTCGACGATCACCGCAGCAATCGTGTCGGCGCCGTGCAGCCCGACGATGCGCTCAAGGTCTTCGGCCAGATCGGCGCCGTGCGCGGGCATGCCGCGCGTGAAGGCGTTGCGCGCCAGGTCGTGCGTGTGGCGCATATGGTCGACGCCCGGCAGCAGCGCCCCGAAGGCGCGGCGGTTGTTGACCAGCCCGCCGACCGAGGTGCCGCCGAAGCCGGTGCCGTGATAGCCGCGTTCGCGCCCAATGAACCGCGTCCGGCTGCCCTGGCCGCGCGCCCGCTGATAGGCGAGTGCGATCTTGAGCGCGGTATCGACCGATTCGGACCCCGAGTTGGTGAAGAACACCCGGTCGAGCCCCGCCGGCATCAGCGCCGCGACGCGTGAGGCAAGTTCGAACGCCGTCGGGTGGCCCAACTGGAACGTTGGCGCGAAATCGAGCGTCGCGGCGGCTTTGGCAATCGCCTCGGCAATCGGGGCGCGGCAATGGCCGGCGTTGACGCACCACAGCCCGGCGGTGCCATCGAGCACCTGGCGACCGTCGCTGGCGGTGTAGTGCATGTCCTTGGCGGCAACGAGTTGGCGCGGCGCCGCCTTGTACGCGCGGTTGGCGGTGAACGGCATCCAGAAGGCCGCGAGCGGATCATTTTCGAGCATGGGCGCACCTCGATTGCAAAATTCCAGGGGTCGCTAAACCTCTGCCGCTGCTATCAAAGAAACGCAGTGCCAGCGCAAGTGCCGAGGCGCCGCTTGCAGCGCGCAATGTTATACTATATCAGGGAGCCATGACGACGCGCATCTCCAGTTGGATTGACCGGTCGGCCCTCGGTCTGTCGGGGCTGTGCCTGCTGCACTGCCTCGCCGGCGCGGTGCTGCTGTCGGTACTGTCGATCGGTGGCGGCTTGCTCAGCCATACCGTCCACGCCTGGGGCCTGGCGCTGGCTTTGCCTCTCGCGGCATTCGGACTGTGGCGCGGTTACCGGCTACACGCGCGCTGGCAGGTCATTGCACTGGGTACTATCGGACTGGCGCTGATGCTCGCGTCGCTGTTCGTGCCGCATGGCGCCTTCATTGAAATCGCCAGTTCGGTGCTCGGGGTCGGCATGCTCGGCACCGCGCATTTGCTCAACTTGCGTTGGCTTTCCGCCTGACTTGCACATGCCGACGCCAACCCCGATAATGGGGTATGGCAAGTTTGGCCCCACACAATCACGATCATCGCAAGCTGGCGGGCAGCGCGCTGGTTACGGCTGCGCGCGCCACAATGCTGGCGGCCGGCGAACAATGGACCGACATGCGTGCCGCAGTGTTCGACGTGCTTGCCGGGCTCGACCATCCAGCCAGCGCCTACACGATCACCGATGCAGTCTCGAAGGCGCTCGACCGGCGCATCGCGGCGAACAGCATCTACCGCATCCTCGATCTGTTTGTTTCCGCCAACGTCGCGCTGCGCGTCGAAAGCGCCAACGCCTATCTCGTCAACGCGCACCCCGAATGCCTGCACGACTGCCTTTTCCTCGTCTGCGACGGCTGCGGCAAAGCCACGCATGTCGATGACGAGGCGATTTCAAAGCAGATTCGCGCCACTGCCGCAGCGGCAGGATTCCGCGCTGAACGACCGGTTATCGAAGTGCGTGGCCGCTGCGCCGCATGCTGCGCGTAAAGCGGCGGCAACAGCACTGCAACAATCGACAAACGCCCGTTTGCGCGCTACCGCTGGCGCCAACAGGAACATTTGGTTGAACCATCCGTGACCCAACGCCCCGCAACGCCGTTGCTTGATACACTTCCGCTGCCGGCCGACCTGCGCAAACTCGAACACCGCGATCTGCGCCAGGTCGCCGATGAACTGCGCGCCGAACTGATCGATACCGTCAGCACCACCGGTGGCCACCTCGGCGCCGGCCTCGGCGTCGTCGAGCTCACTGTCGCGCTGCATTATGTCTTCAACACGCCCGATGACCGGTTGATCTGGGATGTCGGGCATCAGGCCTATCCGCACAAGATCCTGACCGGCCGCCGCGACCGCATCCGCACGCTGCGTACCGGTGGCGGGCTGTCAGGTTTCACCAAACGCAGCGAATCCGAATATGATCCGTTCGGTGCCGCGCACAGCTCGACGTCGATTTCGGCAGCGCTGGGCTTTGCCGTCGCCAACAAGCTGTCGGGCGCACCCGGCAAGGGCATCGCCGTCATCGGTGACGGCGCGATGTCGGCCGGCATGGCGTATGAGGCGATGAACAACGCGCAGGCCGCGGGCAACCGGCTGGTCGTCATCCTCAACGACAATGACATGTCGATCGCGCCGCCGGTCGGCGCGCTGTCGGCGTATCTGGCACGCATCTATTCGTCGCGGCCGTTCCTTGAATTGCGCGAAGTCGTCAAGGTGCTGGCGCAGAAGGTCCTGCCGCACCAGCTCCACGGCTCGGCCAAGCGTGCCGAGGAATATTTCCGCACGCTCGCCAGCGGCGGCAGCCTGTTCGAGGAACTGGGTTTCTACTATGTTGGCCCGATCGACGGCCATAACCTCGAACATCTGGTGCCGGTGCTCGAAAACGTCCGCGATGCCGCCGAAGGTCCGATCATCGTCCATGTCGTGACCAAGAAGGGCAAGGGTTACGCGCCCGCCGAAGCCGCCGAGGACAAATACCACGGCGTCCAGAAATTCGACGTCGTCACCGGCACGCAGGTCAAGCCCAAGGCCGGCCCGCCGAGCTACCAGAACGTCTTTGCCGCGCAACTCATCAAGGAAGCGCAGGTTGACGACAAGATCGTCGCGATCACCGCCGCAATGCCGTCGGGCACCGGTGTCGACCGTTTCGCCAAGGCCTTCCCCGACCGCACCTTCGATGTCGGCATCGCCGAACAGCACGCCGTGACGTTCGCCGCGGGCATGGCTGCACAGGGCTACAAGCCGTTCGCGGCGATCTATTCGACCTTCCTGCAGCGCGCCTATGACCAGGTCGTCCATGACGTGGCGATCCAGAACCTGCCGGTGCGCTTCGCCATCGACCGCGCCGGTCTGGTCGGCGCCGACGGCGCAACGCACGCCGGCAGCTTCGACGTGACCTATCTGGCGACCCTGCCCAACATGGTCGTCATGGCCGCATCGGACGAAGCCGAACTGACGCATATGGTCCACACCATGGCGCACTATGACGCCGGCCCGAGCGCGGTGCGTTATCCGCGCGGCGAGGGCACCGGCATTGCAATTCCCGAAGCCCCGCAGCTGCTCGAAATCGGCAAGGGGCGCATCGTCCGCGAAGGCAAGAAGGTCGCGATCCTGTCGCTCGGCACGCGGCTCGGCGAAGCACTGCTCGCGGCCGACGACCTCGATGTGCGCGGGCTGTCCACGACCGTCGCCGACATGCGCTTTGCCAAGCCGATCGACCATGCGCTGGTCCGCAAGCTGGCACTGAGCCACGATGTCATCATCACCATCGAAGAAGGCGCTATCGGCGGCTTCGGCGCGCACATCCTGACCTGGTGCAGCGACGAGGGGCTGACCGACGGCGGCCTCAAGATCCGCACGATGCGCCTGCCCGACATCTTCCAGGACCACGACAACCCGGCGCTGCAATATGCCGAAGCCGGGCTGGATGCTGCGGGCATCGTCGCCACCGTGCTCAGCGCGTTGCAGCACAACAGCGTCGGTATCATCGGCGGCGTGCGCGCCTAATGTACTCTGCAATTCGTTTTGGTCGTGTGCCGACACACATGGAAATTGTGTGGCCAGCGCTTCTTGCGCTGCGAGAGACTGGCATGTCCGCGACCATTTCTGAGCATGTAGCGAAATTCATAGAGCTCTTCGATGTGCAGGACAGCGTCGCCGCTCAGCCGCATGGCACAACTGGTAGGTCCGAGTTGGAATATCGACTGGCTTGGGCGCGAACTGGATTGAAGCGCGCTGGATTCCTTGAAAACAGCAGCCGTGGTGTTTGGAGCGTCACCGAGGCAGGGGCGGAAGCGAACGAAGCATCCGTAAAGTTGGCTGTGATTGCACAGCGGAAGCAGGATGCAGAAGGGCACGTTGGTAGCCCCGAAAATGATGCCGATAACGATGGCGTTGACGATGAGGATTGGCAGGATCGCCTGTTGCGCGTGGTCAAAGCCATTCCACCTGACGCCTTCGAACGATTGGCCAAGCGATTGCTTCGAGAGTCTGGATTTACCAAGGTCGAAGTCACGGGTCGCTCCGGAGATCAGGGCATTGATGGTACAGGCATACTTCAGATAAATCTCATTTCGTTTCCGGTGCTGTTCCAGTGCAAACGCTATGATGGCACCGTTGGCCCAAGTTCAATTCGAGATTTTCGAGGTGCAATGATGGGAAGAACCGACAAGGGACTTTTTATCACCACCGGTAGTTTTACAGCTGAGGCGAAGAAGGAGGCTACCAGAGATGGTGCTCCTTCGATTGAGTTGATTGATGGTCCATTGCTTTGCGAACTTCTGAAAAAGTTGGGCCTCGGTGTTTCCGTCAGAATGGTCGAAGTTGTGGAGCCTGATAGCGAGTGGTTCAATCAACTCTAACCATCTACCTTTGGGTCTTTGCACAGATGGTGGCCTGGCTACCGCTCTTGTGCGACGAGCGGAGATCTACTGTCTATAGCGCCAACTTGAAATGATTGCGGCGAAACACAAGTTCGACCGGCTATCACTGCCTAGAGTCCACACAATGCTATACCATTTGTTCTAGCAAAAATGTGCGCCAAAACGGTGCATCAACAGGGGAGAATCTCATGGCTTTCACCGTACCCGCCACCAGCCTCGAACTGCGCTCGCGCGTCACCGATGGCCAGCTTGAGTTGTCGCTGGTGCCCGTCGCGTTGCGGGCACCCGCCGACAATGAAGTCGTCGTGCGCGTCGAAGCCAGCCCGATCAACCCGTCCGACCTCGGGCTGCTGATCGGCCCTGCCGACATGAGTGCGGCAGTCGCATCGGGCAGCGCCGCGAGCCCGGTCGTCACCGCGCAGATCCCCGAAGCCTTTATGCGCGCGATGGC
>CALMPZ010000115.1 GCA_937871645.1 uncultured Polymorphobacter sp. | reverse complement strand
AACTCGAGGAGGCGATGCTCGATTTCGCCTTTGATGTCACCGCCGACAGCCGGCTGAGCTGCCAGATCAAGGTCGATGACAGTGTCGACGGCCTGATCGTCCGCACCCCTGCCCGCCAGTATTAACCTAAAGGAGAACCACCATGAACGTGCACCAGAAAGATCTTGGCGCTTCCGGTTCGGACTGGAAGGTCAACATGAACCCCGACGACATCTACCGGACGCCGATGGATATCGCCTGGACCTTCAAATATCTGATGTCGGGCGACAAGGTCGAAGACCTGTACAAGCGCGCCAAGCAGAACCAGTGGGATTCGGACGAGCTGCTGCCGTGGGACACCGTCGTCGATCCGTCGAAGCCGCTGATCAACGATGCCAACGACATCTACCACCGCATGCCGTTCTTCAAGAAGCTGTCGAAGTCGCAGCAGGAAACCTTCACCGCACATTCGACGGCGCAATTGCTGTCGCAGTTCCTGCACGGCGAGCAGGGCGCGCTGATGACCGCGGCGTGCGTCACCCATTCGGTGCCTGATGCGACGGCGAAGCTGTATGCCGCGACGCAGACGATGGACGAGGCGCGGCATGTCGAGGTTTACGCCAAATATTGCGACAAGATCGCCATCGTCTATCCGATGTCGCTGTGGCTCAAGGCGCTGATCGACGCGACGCTCAAGGCCGACCGCTATGAAAAGGTCATGATCGGCATGAACATGATCGTCGAGGGACTGGCGCTCGGGGCGTTCAACAACATGTACCGCACGACGCAGTGTGACCTGCTCAAGAAGCTGACGTTCAACGTCATGCGCGACGAATCGCGCCACGTGTCGTTCGGCCATTCGTACCTTGAACCGGTCATCGCGCGGTTGCATCCTGATGAAGTCGAAGACCTCGCCGATTTCGCGTTCCAGGCGGTCAACATCCTGGCGCATGGCGGCACTGCCGGCACGCTCGCCAGCCGCGTCGACCCGGGCTTTTTGCAGGTGCTCGACAACAGCGGCATCGAGCATGAGGACTTCTTCAAGGGCGTCGAGGCGGCTGCCGCCGACGGCATCGAACAGACGCTGCCGCCGGGGCAGATCCACTCGCTCAAGGATCTGATGCTGCCGGCGCTCGCCCGCGTCGGGCTGCTGACGCCGCTGGCGCGCCAGAAGTACGAGGAGGTCGGGATTCCGATCTTCGAGGACCTGCGCGTCCTGCAGGCGATGGAGGGCGGCCACCCCGTCGCCGCTTAATCGGTCGCCGGCGCGGCTTGCGGGCCGCGCCGGTGCACCACCCGAGGAAAGCCGTCATGTCCAGTCGTGCCGATGATGCCAGTATTGCGGGATTCCACGCCACGGTGCTCGACGGCCTGCCCGAAGCGGTGATCGTCGCCACCCCCGATGGCCGCATCACCTTCGTCAACGCTGCCGCCGAAACGCTGCTCGGCTATGACGCAGCCGAAGTCGTCGGCGAGCCGATCACCATGCTGGTGCCGCGCCAGAGCGAGCGCCGCGTCGATCCGGTGGCGTGGCTGGCGCGCTGGGCCGCCGAACCCGACGCCACTGCCGCGCGCTATGTCGATCTGATTGCACGCCGCGCCGATGGCCATGAAATGCCCGTCGAAGTCCGCGTCCGCGCCGGTATCGTCGGGGATGCGGAGCGCTTCTTCATCACCGTGCGCGACAACAGCCGGCGCCGCGCCGAAGCGACGGCACTCAAGGACGCCAATCTACGCGCCGCGCGCATCCTGATGGTCGCCGAAGACGCCATTGTCTCGGTTGATGCGCACCAGAAAATCATCCTGTTCAACCTCGCCGCCGAGCGCATGTTCGGCTACCGCGCCGAGGAGGTCATCGGCCAGCCGCTGTCGATCCTGATCCCGGTCGCGGCGCGTACCGGGCATGGCCGGCAGGTCGAAGCCTTTGGTGCAGCGCGCGATGCGTCACGCATGATGAGCGAGCGCCCCGGCGTGCGCGGCGTGCGCCGGTCGGGCGAAACCTTCCCGCTCGAAGCGACGATCACCAAGGTCGAGGCGGCGGGCGCGCTGACCTATACCGCGCACTTGCGCGACGTGACGACGCGCAACGAGGTCCGCGACCGGCTGCTCGAAAGCGAACGCCGCACGCGTGCAGTGTTCGACCATGCTACCGAAGGGCTGGCGCTGCTCGACCGGCACGGACTGGTGCTCGAAATCAACCGCGCCGGGACGGCATTGACGACCGGCGGGGTCAGCACCGGCGTCGCGCTGTGGGAACTGCCGTGGCTCGGCGCCGGCGACACCGCACCGCTGCGTGATGCCATTGTGCGCGCCGGCAACGGCGACGCCGTGAGTTTTGCCGCCGAACTGCAGCGCGGCGGCGCGCCGCTGCCCATCGAAGTGCGGCTGACGCCAATCCACGATGACGACGGCATGCGCTACATATTGGTCGAAGGGCGCACGGCCTAAGCTGCGCATTGCCGTTTGGCGCGACCTCGGCCACACTCGGGCAAAACCCTTGGGAGGCCTGCATGTCCGAACTCGTCCAGCTGTCGATCCACGACGGCGTCGCTACGGTGACCTTTGACAATCCGCCGCGCGGCTACATGAACGCGCCGCAGGTCGATGCCGCGAACGTCATCGTCGACACGCTCGAGGCGCTCGACGATGTGCGCGCGGTCATCTTCACCGGCGGCGTGCCGGGCGTGTTCATCCGCCACTATGACGTCGGCGAACTGGTCGCCATTTCGAAGCAGTTGCGCGGCGGGCACGTCGATGACCGGGCGCTCGCCGAACAGGCGCGCGGCGGCAATGCGGTGTCGGTGCTGTTCGACAAGGTCGCTGCACTGCCGATGCCGACGATCGCCGCGATCGACGGCTTTGCGCAGGGCGGCGGTTTCGAATTCGCGCTGTGCTGCGATTTCCGCATCGCGGCGCGCGGCGACTACCGCATCGGGCTGCCCGAAACCAACATCGGTATCTTTCCCGGCGCCGGCGGCATCGAACGTTTGAGCCGGCTGATCGGACAGGCACGCGCCACCGAAATGGTGCTGCGTGGCCGCACCGCCACGCCTGAGGAAGCTGCAGCGCTCGGCATGGTCAACTGGCTCGCCGATGGCAGCGCGCTCGACGCGGCGACCGGACTGGCGCGCGAACTCGCGGCAAAGTCACCGCGCGCGCTGACCGACGCCAAGGCGCTGCTGCGCGGTGCGCAAGCAATGTCGCTCGCCGACGGCATGACCGAAACGCGCGCGCGCTTCCTGCTGCTGCTCAAGCATGACGATACCGCGCTGGCGGCGATGCAGGCGTTTCTCGCCACCGGCGAGGATATCAACAAATGATCGGGCTGCTGGCGCTGGTGTTTGCCGCGATTTTCTTCGGGGCGGCGGTCTATATCAACTGGGCCGAACATCCGGCGCGGCTTGGGCTCGAGACCCCGGCGACGCTGGCGCAATGGCTGCCGAGCTACAAGCGCGGCTTTGCGATGCAGGCGTCGCTGGCGATTGCATCGGGGCTATGCGGTGCAGTCGCCTGGTGGCAGAGCGGCAACATCCTGTGGGGGCTGGGCGCGCTGGTCATCATCGCCAATTGGCCGTTCACGCTGATCGCGATCATGCCGACCAACCACCGGCTGGAGGCGATGCTGGTGGCGAAGGATGCCTCACAGGCACGGCCGCTGCTCGAAAGCTGGGGGCGATTGCACGGCGTGCGTTCGGTGCTCGGCGGCGTCGCGACGCTGCTGTTCCTGTTCGCGGCGGCCTGACTCAGCGGCTTTCGCGCACATAGCGCAGCGTGCCGTTGCCACGCTGCATCAGCAGCGCGTCGGGCGTCACCGTGAGTTTCTGGTCGCGAAAGTCGATGACGCCGAGGTCGTTGGGCGTCAGCACGAACACCAGGTCATTGGCGCGCGCCGCATCGATCGGGAACACCGGCGATTCGATGCCGTACATCGGCACGGCAAAGCGCACCGAAACCGGCGCGCGGGCTTCGTCGCCGGGGCTCGTCCAGCCATAGTCCTGCGTGTAGCCGGTGCGCGGTTCACCGCTGGCGTAGCGGATTTCGAAATCGACCAGCGCGACGCCACGGTCGTTGGGGCCGACCACACGCAGCCGCAGCGGGGCTTCATTGGTACGCGCTGCGGCGCCCGGGGTAATTGTTGGCGGCTTGGGGGTGGGCTGCGTCGTCAGCAGCACGGTGTCGCCCGCTTGCTTCCACACGCCCTCGGCCATTTCATCAAGCGCGCCGTAGCTTAGTCCGTAGCTGAATGTGTGGTCGGCGCGCAGTTCGATCCCCGACGCGGCATCCTGCACGCCGGTCAGCCGGTAACGGCCTTCGGGACCGGCGGTGACGGGTAAGGCTGCCAGCAGCAGCGCGGTAAGTGCGAAGCGCAACATGACGCCATGCTGCCACGGCGCGGCGGGGCTTGCCAAGCCGGGCGTTGCCCCCGACACTGAGTGCACCAGCCATGGGGGAGTTTCCGATGTCCGCACGCCTAGCCCTTGCCGCCGGCGCCGCGCTGCTAACTGCCGCCGCGCCCGCGACCTATTATCCCAGCAGCCTCGGCCTGCCGTTTTCAGAGGCCGTGCAGGCCGGCGACACGCTGTATCTGGCGGGGCAGATCGGTGCGCCGCCGGGGCAGCGCGAGGTCGTGCCGGGCGGCATCGACGCGCAATCGAAACAGGCGATGGACAATATCGGCGACGTGCTCAAGCGGCGCGGGCTGAGCCATGCCGCCCTGGTCAAATGCACCGTCATGCTCGCCGACATGGCCGACTGGCCGGCGTTCAACAAAGTCTATGCGACCTATTTCAAACCCGGCCACTATCCGGCACGCAGCGCGCTCGGCGCCGCCGGGCTGGCCTATGGCGCCAAGGTCGAGGTCGAGTGCATCGCCTTTAACCCAAAGGGCAAGTAACAGGGCCTCCGGCGGGCAGGCCTGAGGCCTGCACCCATTTGTTTGGTGCTCTTCAA
>CALMPZ010000114.1 GCA_937871645.1 uncultured Polymorphobacter sp. | reverse complement strand
GGCGGCGCGTCCGAACGCTATGCCGCGCGGCTGTGGGCGCTGATGCGCGGCAATGCCGATTTCGCCGTCGACCTGCACACCCAGTCGCGCGGCACGGCGTATGTCATGTACGCCTTCGCTTCGACGCCGGTGACGCTGGCGATGGCGCAGCTGCTGGGGCCCGACATCATCAAGCTCGATCCGGGGGTCAAGGGCACCGTCGAGAACATGCTGACCGATGATGGCGTGCCCGCGGTGACGCTCGAACTTGGTTATCCGCAGGTGTTCGACGTGGCGATGGTCGAACGCGGTGTGACCGGCATCAAGCGGCTGATGGCCGACCGCAAGATGCTGGCGCCGCAGCCCGCAGGCAGCGTGACGCCGTTCGTCGCCAACAAGCTGGTCAATGTCTATACGCCCGCAGGTGGCTTCATGACCTTGCGCGTCAGTCTTGGTGACGCCGTCACCAGCGGGCAGACGATTGCGACGCTCGCCGACCCGTTCGGCCGCAGCATCGGCACCATCACCGCGCCAGTTGCCGGCCGCGTCAATTCAATCGCCACCAATCCGCTGCGTGAAGCCGGCGACATGGTGCTGCGCATCGCCTTCCATACCGACGACCCCAAATGCGCGATGGGGTGCTGAGGCTGATATGAACTCTGTTTGGTTTGAATACCCCCCCCCCCGCTCATCTCGAGCGAAGTCGAGATGAGCGGGGTGGGGGTGTTCCGACCGGGCTGCAGAACCGCGCCTAGCACGCCGGCATGCGGTGGATGTTGAGCCGCCGCATCTTCTCGACCAGCGTCGTCCGGCGCAGCCCGAGCATCCGCGCCGATTCGGCGACCGCGCCGGCGGTGCGGTCGAGCGCGTGTTCGATGCAGCTCTGCTCATAGTCGTCGAGCAGCTTCTTGAGGTCGAACGCGGCTTCATCGGGGACGGCGGGCGTGAACCGCGTCCGGCCAAGCCGCACGGGCGCCGGCGGCACCGCGGCGGGCGTCGCCAGCCAGGCCTCGACCGGTCGCCGCGTCGTCCCGACGAGCTGTTCGACCAGCACCTGGTCGATGACCTGGCCGGCGTGCAGCGCGTTGGCACGGTCGACGAGGTTGCGCAGCTCGCGGACATTGCCGCGCCAGCCGAGCGTCGTCAGATAGCGCGTTGCCGAGGCGCTGAAATGCACGCGACGCGCGCCGCCGGCGGCGGCAAAATGTTCGAGCAGCAGCGGGATGTCGTCGCAGCGTTCGGCGAGCGTCGGCAGCCGCGCCTCGACGACGTTGAGGCGGTAGTAGAGGTCCTCGCGGAAGCGGCCATCGTTGATCGCGGTGTCGAGATCGATGTTGGTCGCGGCAATGACGCGGACGTTGACCGGAATGCCGATCATGCTGCCGACGCGTTCGACGATCCGGGTTTCAAGCACGCGCAGCAGCTTGACCTGCATGTCGGTCGGCATGTCGCCGATTTCATCGAGGAACAGCGTGCCGCCGTCAGCCATTTCAAAGCGGCCGCGCCGTGCCCGCGTCGCACCGGTGAAGGCGCCCGCTTCGTGGCCGAAAATCTCGCTTTCGAGCAGGTCGCGCGGGATTGCCGCGCAATTGACCGCCACGAACGGCTTGGCGGCGCGCGGGCTGCGCTGGTGCAGCCGCTGTGCGACGACTTCCTTGCCGCTGCCCGACGGGCCGGTGACGAGCACCGTCGAGTCGGTGCCCGCGACCTGATCGATCAATCGACGCACTTCGCGCATCGATCTGCTCTCACCGATGAGTTCGGCAAATGTTGGAATTGACGGCTGTGCCCACCGAACGCCCATGACCTAGCTCCTGTCCGCATAACAAATGCATCAAGCACTTGACCTGCGACCAAGCTGAGCCCACCTCACAGCGAGGGTCGTGCCTTTACTTTATCCAGGTAGCCGACGCTGCGGATCGACGTTGGGTCCGGTTTGGGGGGATTTGCGGCGGAGAGGGCCGGGAGTTTCATCCATTCTGGCTACAATTTCGAGCGTGGGCGCCGGTTTCTGGGAGGGGAACCGCGTGACCGAGTATCAAGTCGTATCAAAACCCGTCCTGACTCCGACGGTTATCTTCGCTGAACGCGCCGAACGAATCGGTGCAAGGCGCGAATCGATGGCCCGCCTCGGGCTTCCAGCTGAATATTTCTCGGACGGCGATGCGCTCGCCCACCGGCTTGCAATCGACTGGAGCGTCGATGTGGTCGTGGTCGACCTGTCGCTGGCGCCGCCTGATCTGCTCGTTCGGATGGTCGGGTTGGGAATCCGCGGCGCGGCGCCGGCTATCATCGCCATCGCCGACCCCGAAAGTGCCGACACTGCCGGCATGGCGCTGGCCGCCGCCAATGTCAGCTTCCTTGATCCCGACGCCAACGATGACGAACTCGGCGAAGCGCTTGAAGCCGCGTTCGCCAGCGCCGCCTTGGGCGTTGCCGACCGCGGTGAACGCGACTTTGCCAGCATTTCGGCACTGGGCCGCGAAGTCGAGCGCATCGCCACCGCTTTGGCGGCACTGGCGGCCAGCGAGCGCGAGGACGCAGAGGGCGGTCGCGAGGTCTCGGTCGCGCAGGTCCGTGCGCTGATCAAGGCACGCCGCGCCCGCGACCGCTATTTCTCGGCGGAACTGTTTTCCGATCCGGCGTGGGACATGATGCTCGACCTGACCGCGGCGCGGCTAGAAGGCCGCTCGGTGTCGGTGTCGAGCCTGTGCATCGCCGCTGCCGTGCCGACGACGACGGCGCTGCGCTGGATCCGCAACCTCTGCGACAGCGGCATCTTCGAACGCCGGCTCGACCCGTGCGATGCCCGCCGCGCGCTGGTGCAGCTGTCCGAACCAACCGCGCAGGCGATGATGGCCTATCTCGCCGGGCTGTCGGGCGCTGGCGGGGTCTGAAGCCCGTTGAGGAAAGCGCGCACATCGACCGCGGTGCGGTCGGGCGCTTCTTCCATTGGGGCATGGCCGACGCCCTGATAGATGGTGACGCGCGCGTCAGGCACGGCTTGCGAGAACCAGGCTGCGGCGTCGACGGGGATGAGCTTGTCGTCGGCGCCCCACAAGATCAGCACCGGCATGGTGATGCCCTTGAGGTCCGCCGCGACGGCCGGCTTGAAGCCCGCCGCGAAGCGGTCGACGGTGGCGTCACGGTTGCCGGGGTAGCGCTGCAGCTCCCAGTAGCGGTCGATCATTTCCGGCGTGATGACTTCGTCCACCGAAAGCGTCTGGTGCAACGACTTTTCGATCAGGCTGCGCGGCAGGAACTTGATCGCCACGTCGCGCACATACGGCATGCGCGCCAGCTTGAACGCCAGCGGCGGCTCAGACTTGGTCTTGCTCGGCGCACCCGCGGCATCGACGAGGATGAGGCCGGTAATCTGTTCGGGGTGTGCCGCCGCATAGCGCCAGGCCACGCCGCCACCCATCGAGTTGCCGCCGATGGCAAAGCGCGTCAGGCCCTTCGCTGCCGCGACTTCGCCCACGACACGGACAAAGCCCGCCGAACTGTAATCGCGCGTCGGGCTGGCGCCGGTGAGGCCGTGGCCGGGCAAGTCGAGGCTGATGATGCGGAAGCTGTCCGACAGCCGCTTGACCCAGGGTTCCCAGGTCTGCAGCGAGGCGTTCGAGCCGTGGATCAGCATCAGCACCGGCGCATCGCGCGGGCCTTCGTCGCGGACATGCACCTGCAGGCCGGGTTCGACGGGCAGAAAGGTCGATGCCGGTGTCGTGTATTTGGCGCGCAGCGTCGCGGCCGGAATGTCGGGCGTGTAGAAGGCCATCGGCAGCAGCACCAGCGACAGGACGACCAGCCCGGTGACGATGGGCCAGCGCTTGCGCTTGGGGGCGGCGGTGGTCGTCAAATCCGTTCAACCCGGATCGGCAGGCCGTCGCGCGGCTTGGGGATCGGGAACATCTGGATGTCGGGCTTGTAGCCGGGCGTCACGACGACGCGGTGCTCGGCGAGCAGCGTGTAGAAGAACGCCTTCATCTGCATATAGGCAAAGTGCAGCCCGATGCACATGTGCGCGCCGCCGCCGAACGGCACCCAGGCGTATTTATGGCGGCCCTTCGAACGGTTGTGGCTGAAGCGTGACGGGTCCCAGGTTTCCGGGTCTTCCCAATATTCGGCCATGCGGTGGACGTACATCGGGTTGATGCCGACATGCGTGCCGGCGGGGATCTTGTAGCCGCCATATTCGAAGTCGCGCAGCGCGCGGCGCGGCAGCGACGGCACCGGCGGCAGCAGCCGCAGCGATTCCTTGAACGCCCATTCAAGCTGTTCGAGATCGCCGAGGCGGTCATACGGCAGCTTGTCGCCGGCGGTGGCGCGCACGGCGAGGATTTCGGCGCGGATGCGGTCCTGCCATTCCTGGTTCTGCGCGAGGAACAGCACCGTCGACGACAGCGAGGAGGTCAGCGTGTCGTGCGCCGCCATCATCAGGAAGTTCATGTGGTCGATGATGGCCTGGTCATCCATCAGCTCGCCATTGTCATCCTTGGCGTTGCAGAACTGCGTGAAGAAGTCGTCGCCCTTGACGCCGCGGCGCTTGGGGATTTCGCGCGCGAAAAACGCGCTCATGAACTTGTGGCCCTTGACGCCGCGGCCCATCGCGGTGCCCGGCAGCGGCACGCGGACGATGCCGATCGACGCCATGACCATGTCGACGAACGCCTTGTTGATCTGGTCGGCTTCGGGGCCCCAGGCGATGCCGAGGAACGATGTCGCCGCCAGATCGAGCGT
>CALMPZ010000113.1 GCA_937871645.1 uncultured Polymorphobacter sp. | reverse complement strand
AGACCGAGACCGGGAATGCCGATCTCGTTGAGGCCGGTCAGGCCGGTCTCCAGCCCGCGCAGCGCCTTCTGGACGCTTTCGGCGAACGTGCGCCCGATGGCCATGACTTCGCCGACCGACTTCATCGCGGTGCCGAGCAAGGCTTCGGCGCCCTTGAATTTTTCAAAGGCAAAGCGCGGGATCTTGGTGACGACATAGTCGATCGTCGGTTCGAACGCCGCGGGCGTCGCGCCGGTGATGTCGTTCATGATTTCGTCGAGCGTGTAGCCGACGGCGAGCAGCGCCGCGACCTTGGCAATCGGGAAGCCGGTGGCTTTCGACGCCAGCGCCGACGAGCGCGACACGCGCGGGTTCATTTCGATGACGACCAGGCGGCCATCGGCGGGGTTGACCGCGAACTGGACGTTCGAGCCGCCGGTTTCTACGCCGATCTCGCGCAAGGTCGCGATGCTCGCGTTGCGCATGATCTGGTATTCCTTGTCGGTCAGCGTCAGCGCCGGCGCGACGGTGATGCTGTCGCCGGTGTGGACGCCCATCGGATCGATATTCTCGATGCTGCAGATGATGATGGCGTTGTCGTTTTTGTCGCGCACCACCTCCATCTCATATTCCTTCCAGCCGAGCACCGATTCCTCGATCAGCACTTCGGTGGTCGGCGAGGCATCGAGCCCGCCGGTGACGATATGGACGAATTCCTCGCGGTTGTACGCGATGCCGCCACCGGTGCCGCCCATGGTGAACGACGGCCGGATGATCGACGGCAGCCCGACAACTTCAAGCGCTTCGAGCGCTTCGGAAACCGTGTGCGCGATGCGCGACTTGGGTGATTCAAGCCCGATCTTGTCCATCGCGTCGCGAAATTTCAGCCGGTCCTCGGCCTTGTCGATGGCCTCGGCATCGGCGCCGATCAGCTCGACATCAAACTTCGCCAGCGTACCGTCATGGTGCAGCGCCAGCGCGGTGTTGAGCGCGGTCTGGCCGCCCATCGTCGGCAGCACGACCATCTTTTCGTGCGGGTGGCTGGCACGTTCGGCAGCGATGATCTTGGCGACGACTGCGGGGGTGATCGGCTCGACATAGGTCGCGTCGGCCATGTCGGGGTCGGTCATGATCGTCGCCGGGTTCGAATTGACCAGCACGATGCGGTAGCCTTCGGCCTTCAGCGCCTTGCACGCCTGCGTCCCCGAATAGTCGAACTCGCACGCCTGCCCGATGATGATCGGGCCGGCGCCGATGATGAGGATCGATTGAATGTCGGTGCGTTTGGGCATGGCGGTTCAAGCAGCCTTGGCTATTCTAGCCCTCGCCCTGGCGGGGAGAGCGTTGGAAGAGGGGGTACGAGGTTGGTTGAC
Source organism: uncultured Polymorphobacter sp. (assembly GCA_937871645.1). Classification (GTDB taxonomy): domain Bacteria; phylum Pseudomonadota; class Alphaproteobacteria; order Sphingomonadales; family Sphingomonadaceae; genus Polymorphobacter_A. The sequence goes on along the minus strand of CALMPZ010000113.1, from coordinate 2,974 downwards.
AAGCGCCTGACGCCCGTCGCCCGAAAACTGCGCCGCGGATCGACCGATGCCGAGCGGTGGTTGTGGACGCACCTGCAAGGCGCGCAATTGGACGGCGCAAAGTTCACCCGGCAATTCACCATCGGCGGCTACATCGCCGACTTCGCCTGCCGCAGCGCACGACTGGTGGTCGAACTCGACGGCGGCCAGCATGCCGATAGCGCGGCCGATGGGGTTCGAACCGCAGCCATCGAAGCGCATGGCTACCGCGTCATCCGATTCTGGAACAACGACGTGCTGGCGAACACCGAGGGCGTGCTGCGCATGATCGCCGAAGAACTGCGCATAGCCAGAAACCACTAAAGCCCTCTCCCCGGCGGGGAGAGGGTTGGGTGAGGGGGCTCGACGCTGGTTGATATAGAAGGAGCCCGACAACAAACGCCGAGCCCCCTCACCCCCGCCCTCTCCCCGCCGGGGAGAGGGAGTTTGGTGGGCGCTTGTCATGCTTTCGTCTTCGCTTCGCAGCCCCAGCCGTCATATTCGACGCCGTGGCTGACTTCGATTTCGAGCGCCTTGCGAGTCAGCGCCGCCATCGCATCGGGTTCGGTGGTGCCGTCGATCTGCAAGTCGATGGCGCTATCGCCGTCTTCATAGGCGCCGAAGCCGATAAAGCGGAACCCCAGCGCCTCGACATCGGCGCGCAAGGCCTGCACGGCCTCCTCGCTGCCTTTGAAGTGCACGTCGATCGGGCGGACCAGCGTCGCGATATCGCCGTTCGCCGCAAGGTCTTCGAGGACTTCGCTGTCAGCGGCGATTTCCATAGCGAACTTCATCAGGTCGATGGGGGCTTCGGGAATGCCGCTCATTTGCGCAGACCCGCGACAAACTTTTCGAACAGGTAATGACTGTCCTGCGGGCCGGGCGAGGCTTCGGGGTGGTACTGGACGCTGAACGCCGGCTTGTCGGTGAGCTCCAGCCCCGCCAGCGAGCCGTCGAACAGGCTGAGGTGCGTCGGCCGCGCATTCGCCGGCAGCGTTTCGGTTTCGACCGCGAAGCCGTGGTTCATGCTGGTGATTTCGACACGGCCGTCGCTCAGGCGCTGGACCGGATGGTTGGCGCCGCGATGGCCCTGGAACATCTTGACGGTCTTGGCGCCCACCGCCAGCCCGAGCATCTGGTGGCCCAGACAAATGCCGAACAGCGGCTTGCCTGTCGCCAGCCACGCCTGGATGACCGGCACCGCATAGATGCCAGTCGCGGCGGGATCGCCGGGGCCGTTCGACAGGAACAGCCCGTCGGGCTTGTGCGCCATGATATCATCGAAGCTTGCGGTTGCGGGCACCACGGTGACGCGCGCACCGGCGGCGACAAGGTTGCGCAGGATGTTGCGCTTGATGCCGTAGTCGATGGCGACAACGTGCGGGCCGGTCGGGTTGGCGGCGTGGGTGGCATAGCCGTGGCCCAGCGTCCACAGCCCGTCGTCCCAGCTGTAGCTCTGCGTCGCCGACACGTCCTTCGCGAGGTCCATGCCTTCGAGGCCGGACCACGCCTGCGCCCGCGCCAGCAGCGCCGGAATGTCGAATTCGCCATTGGCGCTGTGCGCGATCACCGCGTTGGGGGCGCCCGCCAGCCGGATGCGGCGGGTCAGCGCGCGCGTATCGACGCCCGACAGCCCGATGCGGCCCCAGCTTGCCAGCCAGTCGTCGAAGCGGCCGGTGGCGCGGAAATTGGCGGCCTCCGAAATGTCGGCGGCAATGACACAGCCCAGCGCGTGCGGGTTGGTCGCTTCGACATCTTCGGGGTTGGCGCCGACATTGCCGATGTGCGGGAAGGTGAAGGTGACGATCTGCCCGGCGTACGACGGGTCTGTCATCACTTCCTGATAGCCGGTCATCGCGGTGTTGAAGCAGACTTCGCCGACCGCCTGACCTTCGGCGCCACAGCCCCGCCCCCAGACCAGGGTGCCGTCAGCAAGAACGAGAACGCCTGTCGCGCCTGTCGGTTGGGCGTGCGCGAGGGCGTCGGCCATTTATGGCTCCTGTGATTCTTGGCGGCGAGGGTGTTGGCGAATGGCCAAACGCATGGCGAACTAGGGTGCAGACCCCGCGTCGTCAATCTATTCTTTATTCGCCATGACCGCTATCATGACTTCCAATCCCACATAGCAGGACACGACATGATTCGCCCAACTATCCGTGAAGCCATCAAGGCCGCCACCATTGCATCGATGAAGGCGCACGACAGCGCCCGCACCGCGACGCTGCGCATGGTTTCGAGCGCCATCAAGAACAAGGACATCGAACTGCGCGTCGGTACCGCGCCGGCGAACGATGACGCGATGGTCGCCGACGTGCTGGCGAAGATGATCAAGCAGCGCCGCGAATCGATCGACATGTTCACCAAGGGCAACCGCCCCGAACTCGCCGCCGCCGAAGCCGCCGAGGTCGCGGTCATCGAAAGCTTCCTGCCGCAGCAGATGAGCGACGCCGAAGCGCAGGCCGCGGTGGCAGCGCTGGTTGCCGAACTGGGGGCGAGCAGCGCGAAGGACATGGGCCGGGTGATGGGTGAGTTGAAGACGCGCTACGCCGGCCAGCTTGATATGGGCAAGGCCGGCGGCATGGTGAAGGCAGCGCTGGCGGGGTGAGCGGGTTGCGGGGGGTCAAGCGCGCACCTCTTCCTGCTCCCCTCCCGGAACGGGAGGGGCCGGGGGTGGGAACGCTGCTCCCAATGGCGCGCCCTTGAAACTGATCCCGCCACTTCAGAAAGCCAGTGCCGCAGCGCTACGCGTTGATGCGACCGAGGCCGAACGGCGCCTGTGGCGACACTTGCGACAACGCCAGCTCGGCGGCCACAAGTTCAGCCGGCAGATTGCCATCGGGCCGTTTATTGCCGATCTGGTATGCCGGTCGCAGATGCTGGTTGTCGAAGTCGATGGTGGCCAGCATGGCGGTGCCGATGACATCCGGCGTCAGGGGGTTATCGAGGCGCTGGGGTA
>CALMPZ010000112.1 GCA_937871645.1 uncultured Polymorphobacter sp. | reverse complement strand
CGGATGATGCGGCGAGCGATTTCGCCGCGGTTGGCGATCAGGAGCTTATGCATGCGGGGCCCACTTGGGTTTGCGCTTTTCAATGAACGCCGCAAGGCCTTCGCGACCTTCGTCGCTGGCGCGGCGCGCGGCAATGCGATCGGCGGTCAATGCGCGGAGGTCGTCGGTAATCGGCCGGCCGGCAACGTCGCGGATCAGCGCCTTGGCATCGGCAATCGCACCCGGCGCGCCCTGGTCGATGGTGGTGAGCCAGTGCACCGTCTGGATGTCGGCATCGTCGGTGTGGATATGTGCGAGGCCGATATGCACGGCCTGTTCGGGGCCGATATCTTCGGCGGTGATGAAATAGCGCCGCGCATGGCTGGCGCCGATCTTGGCGACGACGAACGGCGAAATGGTCGCCGGAGTCAGCCCGAGCCGCACTTCGGACAGCCGGAACTTGACCGCCGAACGCGCAATGACGAGGTCGGCACAGGCAATCAGCCCGACACCGCCGCCGAACACGAAGCCGTGCGCGACGGCAATCACTGGCTTGGGGCAGTCGTTGATCGCCGCCAACATCGCCGACAATCGCAACGCATCAGCGCGGTTTTCGACTTCGCTAAGGTCGGCGCTGCTGCGCATCCATCCGGCATCGGCACCGGCGCAAAAGCTCGGCCCGTTGCCGCGCAGCACGACGGCGCGCACCTTGGGGTCCGCCGAAATCGCCGTAAACGCGCCGGTCAGTTCGGCGATCAGCGCCGCATCAAAGGCATTGTGCTTTTCGGGGCGGTTGAGCGTGACGCGCGCGGTGCCGCGGTCATCGAGCGTGACGAGCAGGGGAGAGGTCATTTCGGGCAGCCTCCGGGTTCGATGGTCCAGCTGGCATTGGCAATCTTCCAGCTTGCGCCGTCCTTGATCAGATTGAAGCTGTCGACACCGCAATGCTGGCGCTGGCCGGCGGTGCTGAGCTCATAGCGTCCCCAGACGGTTGCAATCGGGCCGTGCACCAGAATTGTCGGGTTGCCGATGAAGGCTTCGACGACTTCGCCGCGCCAGGTCAACATGGCCTCGGCAAGTTCGCTGCGACTCCGGCGCTTCACCGTCCAGCCGTCGGGATTCTGACGCACCGCTGTGAACGTCGAATCGGGCTGCATGGCGGCCTCGAACGCCGCGCGGTCCTTGGCGCGCATGGCTGCAAACCAGCCGTCGACAACCGCCAGTACGGCCACAGAATCCGCGGTACTGGTCGGTGCCGCAGCGGGTGCAGCCGCGACAGGCGCCGAAAGCAACAGCGCAGCGGCGAGGGCGATACGCATCCCCGTCACATCCGGAACGTGCCGAAGCGCGTCTCCGGAATCGGCGCGTTCAGGCTGGCGGCAAGGCTCAACGCGATGACGCGGCGCGTGTCGGCGGGGTCGATGACGCCGTCGTCCCACAGCCGCGCGCTGGCATGATAAGGGTGGCCTTCGCGTTCATACTGGTCGCGGATCGGCGCCTTGAACGCTTCTTCCTCCTTGGGCGTCTTGAAACCGCCCGACTTGACGGTGGCGAGCACGCTGGCAGCCTGTTCGCCGCCCATGACGCTGATCCGCGCATTGGGCCACATCCACAGGAAGCGCGGGGAATAGGCGCGGCCGCACATGCCGTAGTTGCCGGCGCCGAAGCTGCCGCCGATGACCACGGTGATCTTCGGCACTGCGGCGCAAGCCACCGCAGTGACCATCTTGGCACCGTGCTTGGCGATGCCTTCGTTTTCATATTTGCGGCCGACCATGAAGCCGCTGATATTCTGCAGGAACAGCAGCGGAATCTTGCGCTGGCAGCATAGTTCGATGAAGTGCGCGCCCTTTTGCGCGCTTTCCGAAAACAGGATGCCGTTGTTGGCGATGATGCCGACGGGCAGCCCTTCGATATGCGCAAAACCGGTGACGAGCGTTTCGCCATAGAGCTTCTTGAACTCGGCGAATTCCGACCCGTCGACCAGCCGTGCGATGATTTCGCGGACGTCATACGGCTGGCGCGTATCGGTCGGAATCAGGCCATAGAGATCGCTCGCCGGGAACAGCGGCGCGGCGGCCCGGCGGCCCTTCAGTGCCGGTTCGGGCGCGGGCAGGGTGGCGACGATGTTGCGCGCGATTTCGAGCGCGTGGCTGTCGTTTTCGGCCAGGTGATCGACGACGCCCGACAGCCGCGCATGGACGTCACCGCCGCCGAGATCCTCGGCGCTGACTTCCTCGCCGGTAGCGGCCTTGACCAGCGGCGGCCCGCCCAGAAAGATCGTGCCCTGGTCGCGGACGATGATGCTTTCGTCGGACATCGCGGGCACATACGCCCCGCCGGCCGTGCAGCTGCCCATGACCACGGCAATCTGGCTGATGCCCGCTGCCGACATATTCGCCTGATTGTAGAAGATGCGGCCGAAATGGTCGCGGTCGGGGAACACCTCGTCCTGGCGCGGCAGGTTGGCCCCACCGCTGTCGACCAGATAGACGCACGGCAAATTGTTCTGCAGCGCGATTTCCTGCGCGCGCAGGTGCTTCTTGACGGTGAGCGGATAGTAGCTGCCGCCCTTGACCGTCGGGTCGTTCGCGACGATCACGCACAGCCGCCCACTGACCTGCCCGACACCGGCAATCATGCCCGCTGCCGGCACGTCATCCTCATAGACCTGATGCGCCGCAAGCTGCGCGATTTCGAGGAAGGCGCTGCCCGGATCGAGCAGGGCTTCGACACGGCGGCGCGGCAGCAGCTTGCCGCGTGCGACGTGGCGTTCGCGGGAACTTTGCGGGCCGCCCAGCGCGATATTGCCGACCAAGGCGGTCAGGTCCGCGACCTGGCGCTCCATCGCTTCGGCGTTGGATTTGACGGTTGCGGTGGCGCTGAGCGCGGTGCCGAGGGTGCTTGCCATAATGCAAAGGCTATAGGCGCGCGCCGGCAGTCACTCAAGCGGACAACCTTGGTTCAGGCGCGCTGCCAGCCCGTCTCGGCGCGGCGCACCTTGAAGACCTGCGCCAGCGTGGCGAGCGTCAGCACCGCGTTGGGCACGCCGTCGCCAATCAGACGACCGGCATCGAGCAACAGCAAGCGGTCGCAACGCGCCGCAGCCAGGTCGAGATCGTGCAGCGCCACCACCACCGCCGCACCGCGCTTCGCCTCGCCGCGCAGCGCATCAAGCACGCCGAGCCGGTGTTCGGGATCGAGGTTGGCGATGGGCTCATCGAGCAACAGCAGTTGCGGCCGCGCCACCAGCGCGCGCGCCAGCAGCACACGCGCGCGCTCGCCCGTCGACAGCGACTGGACATCGCGGTCGGCAAACCCCGATGCATCGACCGCCGCCAGCGCGACATCAATTGCGGCCTCGTCGCGCCCGCCGAGCGGCAGCAGCCCGAGCGCGACGATGTCGCGGCCGCGCATTGGCCAGACGGTGCCGCGGTCGGCGGGTAGCCAGGCCAACCGGCGGGCGCGGGCGTTCGGGTGCATGTCGGTGAGCGCGATGCCGTCGATGCGGACGCTGCCCATACCGCTGGTCAATCCGGCGAGCGCCCGCAGCAGCGTCGTCTTGCCGGCGCCGTTGGGGCCGACCAGCCCGACCAGTTCGCCCGGCGCGACATTGAACGACAGCGGCGCCAGAATCGGCGAGCGCGCGAGATTGCTGACGGTCAGGCTCATGGCTCGATCACCTCGCGCTGGCGGACGATCAGCCACAGGAAGAACGGCGCACCGATCAGCGCGGTGACGACGCCGAGCTTGAGGTCATGCCCAGCCACCGGCAACCGAACGACCAGGTCGGCGGCGCACAGCAACGCCGCGCCCGCTAGCGCGCTTGGCACCAGCGCCGCACCGGGGCGACCGCCGACACGTGGTCGCACCAGATGCGGCACCACCAGCCCGATGAAGCCGATCGACCCGGCGACCGCGACACCGGCGCCGACGGCGAGCGCGGTGCCAATCACGATGCGCAGCCGCAGTGCCGCGACATCGACGCCAAGGCTGGCCGCAACGTCTTCGCCCAGTGCCAGCGCATCGAGCCCGCGGCGGCCCGACAGTACCAGCGCACAGCCCAGCAGCAGCGGCGGCAGCGCCACCACAACATGCAGCAGGCTGCGATCGGCGAGGCTGCCGAGCAACCAGAACAGCACGTCGTAGAGCGCATAGGGCGACGGCGCGAGGCTGAGCGCGAGGTTGGTCAGCGCGCCGCCGAGCGCCGAAATCGCCACGCCGGCGAGCAGCAAGGTCGCCGTCGAGGCCCCGCCGCGCGACAGCAACAGCAGCAGCCCAAGCGCCGCGAGCGCCCCGCCGATGCCGCCAAGCGCCATCGCCAGCGTTCCGGCGATGCCAAAGGTGTAGGCGACAATCACTGCGCCGAGAGCCGCGCCGGTGCTTGGGCCAAGCACGTCGGGCGAGGCCAGTGGATTGCGGAGCAGGCCCTGCATAGCCGCACCGGTCAGCCCGAGCGATCCGCCAATCGCCAGCGCCAGAAGTGCGCGCGGCAACCGCAACTCGATCAAGATGGCGCGCGCCGCTTCTGGTGAACGCTGCCACAGCGTCAGCATGCCCACCGGATTCCAACACAGCGAAGCGGTCGCCAGCAGCAACGCCAGCGCGGCGAGCGAGAGGTTGAGGCGGGTCATTGCAACTGTGCCCGTAGCCGCGCGATTTCGGGCGCCACCAGCGGGCCCATGCAGGTCCAGGGCCGGCCATCGACGGTGATGGTGCGCGTCGTCGCGGGCAGCGCCTTGAGCGCCGGATGCTGCAGCCAGCTTTGGCCAAGCGACGTCTGACTGCTGCGATACTGCGTCTGCACGATGACTTGCGGCGGCTCGGCGAGCAGGCGTTCGAGGCTGACCTGACCGGCGGGCACATCCTGTTGCACCAGCCCTGCGTGGCGCAGTAGCTGCGCGCCGACACCGTCCGCGCCCGCAGTCGTGCCGCCGCCACCGAGCAGCAACGCCGAGCGGGTGGCTATTGGCGCTGAGCCCAAGTCGGCATCGAATTGCGCAATCAACGCAGCGCCGGTCGCATCGCGCCCCAGTGCAGCGGCGACACTGGCGATGTTGCGCCGGATATCGGCAATGCTTTGCGGCGGCGGCACATCGACAACGCGCAGTTTGAGCCGCGCCGCCAGTTCGTGCGCATAGCGGTCGCTGCTGCCGCCGGTGAACACCAGATCAGGCGCCAGCGCGACGACCGAATCGAGCCGGCCATTGTTGGTCGGCAGGCCGCGTGAACGCGGCGCCAATGCAGTCTCGTTGCCGTCGGCGCCGAGGAAGCTGACCGAAGCCAATTGCCCCGGTGCCGCGAGCAACAGCACCAGTTCGTCGGTGCACAGGTTGAGCGAGACGACGCGCGTCGGTGCGGCAACGGCAGTGCCGCTCCACATCAACGCTGCTGCCGCCAATGCCCGCATCATTTGCCCCAGTTGAGCCGCACGCCGGCAAACGCCCCGAAGCCGCGCGTGCGGTAGCCGACGACATCCTCATAGCGCGCATCGCCGGCGTTTTCGATGCGGGCGGTCAGCGCGATAGCGTCGTTGATGCGATACGATCCCGCCAGAGTCACCAGCGTATAGGCGGGCAAGGTGACGCGCGTGAAGGTCGCGAAATCCGTGTCGTAGCGTTCACCGATAAATGCCGCTGCGACCGATGCCGTCCATGCCCCCTTGGCGACCTGTGCCGACAGTGAACCGCTGTTTTTGGGGCGTCGCAGTTCGCGCGATGCCAACCCGTTCGCCAACTGCTGCTCGGTCGCATCGAGATAGGCGTAGGTGCCTGCGATTTCGAGCCAGTCGGTCGGGTTCAGCGTGGCGGACAGTTCAAGTCCCTGCCGCTCGCTGGTGCCGCTGGCATTGGCGACGCCGGCGAGGCCGGTGGCAAAGTCATAGGTGGAGACGATTTCGTTGGTCAGATTGGTCGTGAACCACGTCACATCGACGGCGAACGTCTGCGACTTCCAGCCGATACCGGCGTCCCAGCCCTGCGAAGTTTCAGGAATGAGGTCGGGATTGCCGATGAAATACGCCGGGAAATAGCCATAAAGGTCGAAGAAGCTCGGGTCCGACACGCCCTCGCCAAAGCTGGCATGCGCGCGAAACCCTTGCGGCAGCGCCAGCGCGGCGGTGGCGCGGAACGTCGTGGTGTTGGCGTATTGGCTGTTGATGTCGTGGCGGACGCTAGCGCTTGCCGAAAAGACCTGCGCGTAGGTCAGGCGGTAGTCGGCGATCAGGCTGGTCTGATCGCGTGAGCGGTCCTGGTTCGACAATGCCGTTGGATCGACATCGGTGCTGGTGAAGGTCTGGCGTTCATATTCGATCGCGCCGGTGAGCGCATGGCTAAAGTCGCCGCTCTGCAGGCTGCCGGTGGTCTGGTATGCCAGCTTGCCAATCGAACCGTCGCTCTGATTGAGAAACGCGCCCGTGTCGTAATTGGTGTTGCTGGTGTCATTGAGCACCGCTTCGACCTGCTGCGACCAGCGACCGTCAAACAGGTCGAGCCGGGCATAGCCGCGCACCGCAAAGGCCTCGGCGCCACTCGACAGCGCCGCGTCGACCGATTGGCCGGTGCCATAGTCGAAGTCGTCAAAATGGGTGTTCGCCGACATGTAGCGCGCGACCACGCCGACCTCGCTGTCGGGCGAGGGGTGATAGATACCCTTCGCCGTTGCGGTGAAGTTGTGGAAGCCGTCCTTGTCGCCGCCCTGCACAGCAGAGTTGTCGATGCCGTCGCTGCTCAAATAGGCGGCTTGCGCCGTAACGCCGCCCTTGTCGGTGCCCCAATTGCCGCCGCCGGCAAGGTTCCACGTCCCGAACGATCCCGCCTCGGCCTTGCCGAACAATGCGGTGCCGGCGGTCGGCGTGCGCGTGCTGACGTTGACCACGCCGCCGATCGCCTCTGACCCCCAAAGCGCCGATTGCGGGCCACGCAGCACCTCGACCTTGTCGAGCCCGTCGGCGAGCAGTGTTTCCCAGCGGAACTCGCCGCCCGATGCCGGGTCATTGGCCTTGATGCCGTCGATGAAGGTCAGCGTCTGGTTGGCTTCGGCGCCGCGGATGCGGACCTGTGTTTGCGCCCCCAGCGGCCCGGTCGAGGCAACCGAAACAGACGGCACCAGCCGCAGGTAATCGGCGGCAAACGGCAGGTCGAACGCGGTCAGCGTGGTGCGGTCGATGACCGAAATCGAGGCTCCCGACAGGTCGAGCGCCACCGGTGTTCGCGCAGCGGTGACGACGATCGAGGGGGAGGCGATTGTTACGGCAAGTGCCAATAAAATCAACGACATATTCTTCTCCGTTACGTGAACGCTTGAAGCGAACACGCGGTTGCGACATTGTCGTCGCAACGGAGAAGGCCGGAATTGACCTGCTCGCCGCACACCATTGGCTGGACCCGGCCGGGGTGTAGACGACGCGATGGCAGGTTTCCTGACTTCACGGGTCGACACCTTCGCACGGCCTTCCCAGGGCATGCACCCCAGTGGCAATTTCGTGCTCGGCTCGCCGCTTACAGTTGCGGGCACAGCACCGGATTCGCACCGGCTTCCCTCTTAGCCACCGTCTCCGATGGCACCATCTGCGGCGCTGCGTAGGATGATTTGGCAGGCCATGGCAAGCCGTGACTGCTCGACAAGCGCGGCTTTGCCCGCCAAGAAGAAAAAAACGGCCTTGGGAGAAGCAGGATGCGGGCAGTTGTACGGCGTGGCAAAACGCTGGTGGTCGATGACATGGCGGTGCCGAGACCGGGCGCCGGGCAGGTGCTGGTCAAGACTTTGGCCTGCGGCATTTGCGGGTCGGACCTGCACGCACTGCACCATGCCGAAGCGCTGGCCGATATCGCCCGCCGCAGCGGCGCCGGCGAGTTCATGGACCCGGCGAAGGACATTGTTTTCGGCCATGAATTCTGTGCCGAAATCCTTGAACACGGCATCGGCACCGAAAAGACGCTGAAGGCCGGCACGCGCGTGGTTTCGGTGCCGGTGCTGGTCGGGCCCAACGGCGTCGAGACCGTCGGCTATTCGAACCGCGTGCCGGGTGGCTTTGCTGAAAACATGGTGCTGTCCGAAGCGATGCTGCTCGAAGTCCCCAACGGGCTGGCGAGTGACGCGGCGGCATTGACCGAGCCGCTGGCGGTCGGGCTTCATGCGGTCAATCTGGCGAATCTGGAAACCGCCGGGGTGGCGGTGGTCATCGGCTGCGGGCCGGTCGGGCTGGCGGTCATTGCGGCGCTCAAGGCGCGCGGCTTCGGACCGGTGCTGGCGGCCGACTTTTCGCCGGTGCGGCGGGCCAGCGCCGAAGCCATCGGCGCCGACATCGTCATCGATCCCGCGGTCAGTTCGCCCTATGGCCGGTGGAGCGAGTTCGCGGTGCCCGCCAACGGTGGTGAACGCGGCATGGTCGAAATGATGGGCGGCGTGCCCAGGAATGCCGTAATTTTTGAATGCGTCGGCGTGCCGGGCATGTTGCAGAAAATCATCGAGGGCGCGCCGACCAACGCGCAGATCATCGTCGTCGGCGTCTGCATGGAACTCGATCAAATCGAACCGGCGGTGGCGATTACCAAGCACCTCGACCTGCGCTTTGCCTATGCCTATACACCGATCGAATTCGCACAGTGCCTGCACTATCTGGCGGAAGGCGCTGTCAATCCTGCAAACTTCATCACCGGAAATGTCGATCTGGCGGGCACGCCGGCGGCATTCGAAGCGCTCGCCAAACCGCAATCGCACATCAAGATCATCGTCGAACCGGGCCGCTAGTCGGCACTTCACCTTCAATCAGGAAAACACATGCAGTTCAAAGCCGTTCTCTGGGATTTCGGTGGGGTCATCACCAGCTCGCCGTTCGATGCATTCAACGCCTATGAGCGCGAACGCGGGCTGCCCGAGAATCTGATCCGCCGCATCAACGCCACCGACCCCGACGCCAACGCCTGGGCGAAATTCGAACGCAACGAGATCGGCGGCGCCGAGTTCGACGAGCTGTTCGCCACCGAAGCGGCCAAAGTCGGCTTCGACGTTCGCGGCGCCGATGTCATCGCCTTGCTGTCGGGCACGGTGCGCCCGCGCATGGTCGCGGCGCTCGATGCCTGCAAGACGGCAGGATTCCGGCTCGGCTGCATCACCAACAATGCCCAGGTCGGCCACGGCGCCGGCATGTCGACCAACGAGAGCCGCGCTGCGCAAATGGCCGATGCGATGTCGCGCTTCGAACACGTCATCGAAAGCTCGAAATCGGGCATCCGCAAGCCTGATCCGCGCATTTACCTGATGATGTGCGCCGCGCTCGACGTCGCGCCCGATGCGTGCGTCTACCTCGACGACCTTGGCATCAACTGCAAGCCGGCGGCGGCGCTCGGCATGACGGCCATCAAGGTCAATGGCGAACACCAGGCGCTCGACGACCTTGGCCGCGTGCTCGGCATGAACTTCGATTGATGTTGCATAGATAGGGGCGCTGGTCGTGCGTGTCAGGAACGAACCATGACTGAGAACCAGCAAGCCATCGCACGGCAATGCCTCGCCGGGGCGGAAACCAATGCGATGAACTTTCCGCAAATTGTCGGGACGCTGATCGAGGCGGGTTTTGAAAGTTATGCCGTCGATTTCCGACGTGCCACTGCGACCTATTATCTGCCCGACGGCGACAGCGTCGAGCTTGCGGCGCACGCATCTGCCACCGCCGTGGCACCGGCGTTCGATGCCGATGGTGTCAAGGCGGCAATCCATGAAGCGCAAGCGCAGGTGCCCGGCTACACCTACCGCGGTTTCTGCGAGAAAGTAGCTGCCGCCGGCTGCGCAGGGTACAACGTATCGTTTTCGGGTCGACGGGCGCTCTACATCGGCCGCACCGCCGAAACCCATGTCGAACATTTCCCCGATTAGGCACGCGCGCCACGCGTGCGCCACAGGTTGCAATACCGCGCCGCCTCGGCTATGCGCCTCGCTTCGCTTTCGGGACTGGTCGGAACCAGCCCATATCTCGAGGAATTTGACATGAAGCAGGGCATCCACCCCGACTACCACACCATCACGGTCCAGATGACCGATGGCAGCACCTACACGACGCGCTCGACCTGGGGCAAGGAAGGCGACACGATGCACCTCGACATCGATCCGACTTCGCACCCGGCTTGGATCGGCGGCGGCGGCAAGATGCTCGATGCCGGTGGTCAGGTTGCCCGCTTCAACAAGCGCTTCGGCGGTCTCGGCCTCGGCAAGAAGTAGGGCCTCGGGCCCACTTTTGCAGAACAATTGCGGCGGCAGTCTCGCGACTGCCGCCGTTACTTTGTCCGGGTGACGGCGCGGGTGAACAAATATCCGACGCTCGCCGCCAGCGCGGTCAAGGTGCTGCCCCATATGATATCGAGCAGCGTGACCTTCAGGCTCCAGACCCGCAGCGTCGCATAGTTGGTCAGGTCATAGGTCATGTAGGTGAAGAAGCCGAACAGCGCGCCATTGACCAGCGCCGTCTGCCAGCGCCCGCTGGCAAATGCCGGCCGCATCGCGAACACCATGATGCCGGCGATGTAGAGCAGGTAGAAGCTGATCGCCGGCTCCCAGCGCAGCCCGTCCATCAGC
>CALMPZ010000111.1 GCA_937871645.1 uncultured Polymorphobacter sp. | reverse complement strand
CGGTCGTCGGGGTCGAGCGCGCGCAGCACCTCGCGTTGCTCGTCGGGGTCGAGCTCCTCGACGATCGACACGGCGTCATCGGTATCGAGCTCGCTGACGACATCGGCGACCTGGCTGGCGCTGAGCACGTCGAGCAGCGCTTCGCGGACCCAATCGTTCATTTCGGCGATGACGTCGGCGTCGAGCGTGTCGCCGAGCGCTTCGGCGAGCGGCTGGCGGTACGTGGCGGGAATCAGTTCGAACAGGTCGGCGATGTCGGCGGGGTGCAGCGGCGCAGCGAGCGCGCGCGCGGTGTCGGCATCATCGGCTTCAAGCGCGGCAACGACATCATTGACGAAATCGCGCCGAAGACGGTTGTCTTCGAGCACTTCGCGCGCCGGCGTCGCAACACCCGCTTCTGGAACAAAATCCGCCATCAGGCCTTATAGCGCGATGGTCAAGCGATGCCACTGCTTCGCGCGCGGTTGCGCTGCGCTGCAGCAATAGGGGAAAACCCGTATATCGGCCTTGCGAATTTGGGTTCATTGGCGAACAATCTAAAGCGCGTTCACGTCAGCACTGCAAACGGGGGCCTAGGCCAATGAGTGGAATTCTGGTCAAGTCGGCGGGATGGTTCTTCCTGTCGCTGCTTGCTTTGATTGCGATGGCATTTGCCGCCGACAGCGGTTTCGCGGTGCACATGCTGATTGTTGCGATTGCGGCATTCCTCGTCGCGGTGGTGACGCTGCGCAGCGCCGATTTCTACGGCATTGCCAACGACATCCTCAAGTCCCCGGCTGACCAGACGCTTTACGACGATGATCCCATCCGCTGGGGTGTCATCGCCACTGTGTTCTGGGGCCTCGCGGGGTTCCTCGCCGGGCTCTACATCGCGCTGCAACTGGCGTTCCCGGCGCTCAACCTCGGCTTTGAATACACGACGTTCGGCCGGCTGCGGCCGCTGCACACGTCTGCCGTCATCTTCGCGTTCGGCGGTAATGCGTTGATTGCCACGAGCTTTTATGTCGTTCAGCGTACCTGCCGGGCGCGACTGGCCTTCCCCGGCCTCGCGCGCTTCGTGTTCTGGGGCTACCAACTGTTCATCGTGCTTGCCGCGACAGGCTATCTGATGGGCATCACCGAGGCGCGCGAGTATGCCGAGCCCGAATGGTATGTCGATATCTGGCTGACCATCGTCTGGGTGTCGTATCTCGCGGTGTTCGTCGGCACGCTGGTCAAGCGGCGCGAGCCGCACATCTATGTCGCCAACTGGTTCTACCTTGGCTTCATCATCACCGTGGCGATGCTCCACCTCGTCAACAACCTGGCGATTCCGGCGTATTTCCTCGGTGCGAAGTCGTACTCGGCGTTTGCCGGTGTGCAGGATGCACTGACGCAATGGTGGTACGGCCATAACGCGGTGGGCTTCTTCCTGACCGCGGGCTTCCTCGGCATGATGTATTATTTCGTGCCCAAGCAGGCCGAACGCCCGGTCTACAGCTACCGGCTGTCGATCATCCACTTCTGGTCGCTAATCTTCCTGTACATCTGGGCGGGGCCGCACCACCTTCACTATACCGCGCTGCCCGACTGGGCGCAGACGCTGGGCATGGTGTTCTCGATCATGCTGTGGATGCCGTCCTGGGGCGGCATGATCAACGGCCTGATGACCTTGAACGGCGCCTGGGAGAAGATCCGCACCGACCCGATCATCCGCATGATGGTGCTGGCGCTGGCCTTCTACGGCATGAGCACCTTCGAAGGCCCGATGATGTCGATCAAGTCGGTCAACAGCCTGTCGCACTATACCGACTGGACAATCGGTCACGTCCATTCGGGCGCGCTCGGCTGGAACGGCATGATTACCTTCGCGGCGCTTTACTATCTGACGCCGCGCCTGTGGAACCGCCAGCGCATGTACAGCCTGCGCATGATCAACTGGCACTTCTGGCTCGCGACGCTGGGTATCGTGCTCTACGCCTCGGCGATGTGGGTGGCGGGCATCATGCAGGGGCTGATGTGGCGCGAATACGGCGCCGACGGCTACCTCGTCTATTCGTTCGTCGAAGTCGTGGCCGCGATGTTCCCGATGTACGTCATCCGCGCCGTCGGCGGTCTGCTCTACCTCAGCGGCGCGCTGGTCATGGCCTATAACATCTGGATGACGGTTGCCGGCAAGCTGCGCGAAGAAGCGCCGATGACCGAAACGCCGTACAACGAAGCTGCTGACCGTCCGCTGGCCATGCCGGCCCGCAGCCCTGCACCAGCTGAATAAGGAGCCCTGACATGGCCAGCAAATTCTTCGACCACACGAAGATCGAACGCAATGTCACGCTCCTCTCGGTGCTGTCGTTGGTGGTGGTGGCAATCGGCGGCATCGTTGAGATCGCGCCATTGTTCTGGATCGACTCGACCGTCGAAAAGGTCGAGGGCGTGCGGCCCTACACGCCGCTCGAACTGGCGGGGCGCAACATCTACATGCGCGAAGGCTGCTACAACTGCCACAGCCAGATGATCCGGCCGTTCCGCGACGAAGTCGAACGCTACGGGCATTTCAGCCTGGCAGCGGAAAGCATGTACGATCATCCGTTCCAATGGGGTTCAAAGCGCACCGGGCCTGATCTGGCGCGCGTCGGCAATCGCTATTCGGATGAATGGCATGTCCAGCATATGAAGGATCCGCGCGCGGTGGTGCCCGAATCGATCATGCCGCCGTACGCCTTCCTCGCCGAAAACGACCTCACGGCGCACGACATGGGCCGCGATCTGCGCGCGCTCAGCCGCGTCGGCGTGCCGTACAGCGAAGCCGCGATTGCCGCCGCCGATAGTGATCTGGCGGCTCAGGCAGACCCCGAGGCCGATACTGCGGCATTGCTGGCGCGCTACCCCAAGGCGCAGGTCCGCGACTTCGACGGTGACCCCAAGCGCCTGACCGAAATGGATGCGCTGGTCGCCTATCTGCAGATGCTCGGCACGTTGGTCGATTTCGACGCGGCCGCCGCGCAGGAGAAGCCGCGCTGATGACGGGTCATCTGAACTATGAGGCGCTGCGGCACTTCGCCGACAGCTGGGGGCTGCTGTTCATGACGCTGGTGTTCCTGGCGCTCGTCGGCTGGACGTTCCGCAAGGGCGCCAGCCGTCACCACGACAAAGCCGCGAACATGATATTCGAGGAAGACGATCATGGCTAAGAACAAGCGCATCGATGCCCCGACCGGTACATCGACCGTCGGTCATGAATGGGACGGTATCGAGGAACTCGATACGCCGCTGCCGCGCTGGTGGTTGCTGACCTTCTATGTCTGCATCCTCATTTCGGTCGTCTATGTCTTCCTGTTCCCGGCGATTCCGCTGGCCAATAGCGCGACGCGCGGCTTTCTAGGCTGGAGCAGCCACGGCCAGTTCGAGGCTGAAATGGCCGCCGCCGCTGCGCGCCGCGCGCCGGTCGCCAAGGCGCTGGCCGATATCCCGATCGAATCGCTGCCCGCCAATCCGCAGTTGATGGCAGCCGCCATCGAAGGCGGTCGCGCCGCGTTCAAGGTGCATTGCGTGCAGTGCCACGGTTCGGGTGCGGCCGGCTCGAAGGGCTATCCCAACCTCAACGACGATGACTGGCTGTGGGGCGGCGATATCGCCAGCATCCAGACGACGCTGATCCACGGCATCCGCAATCCCGAACATGACGAAACCCGCGCCTCGGCAATGCCGGCGTTCGGTGAAATCCTGCAGCCGGCCGAAATCAACAGCCTGGTCGCCTATGTCCAGACGATTTCGGGACAGGCCAAGCCGAATGCGGCGTCAGCCCGCGGGGCTGCATTGTTTGCCGCCAATTGCGTTGTTTGCCACGGTCCGCAGGGCGCGGGTATCCGCGAACTCGGCTCGCCCAAGCTCACCGATGGCATCTGGCTCTATGGCGGTGATGCGGCAACGTTGCGCCGGACCATCACCTACAGCCGTGCCGGCGTGATGCCGCGCTGGAACAACCGTCTTGATCCGGTGACGATCAAGATGCTCGCGGCTTATGTCTATTCACTCGGTGGCGGTGAGGTGGCGCCGCAAGTCGCCGCGACCGTCGCTGCTCCGGCAACCCCGGCTGCGCCCGGGGGGGCGCCGGCTGCAGCACCTGCCGACGCTGCAACGGTGGCCCCCAATGTCCAGCCTTAGCGACCTCACGAGTCCGAACAGCCCGCTCTACCAAAAGCGCAAGGGCGTCTATCCCAAGGCGGTCGACGGCTTTTTCCGGCGGCTGAAGTGGGTGATCATGGCGGTGACGCTGACGATCTACTACGTCACGCCGTGGTTGCGCTGGGATCGCGGGCCGTATGCGCCCAGCCAGGCGGTGCTGGTCGATCTGGCGCACCGGCGCTTCTACATGTTCTCGATCGAGATCTGGCCACACGAATTCTATTACGTCGCGGGCATGCTGGTGATGGCGGGCATCGGGCTGTTCCTCGTCACCTCGGCGGTCGGCCGCGCGTGGTGCGGCTATGCCTGCCCGCAAACGGTGTGGACCGACCTGTTCCAGCATGTCGAACGCTGGATCGACGGCGACCGCAACGCCCAGATTCGCCTGGCGAACGCGCCGTGGACCGCCGCCAAGACGACGCGCCGCGCGGCCAAATACAGCATCTGGCTGCTGATCGCGATTTCGACGGGCGGCGCGTGGATTTTCTATTTTGCCGATGCGCCGACCTTGCTGCGCGATTTCCTGACCGGCAATGCGCCCAGCGTCGCCTATGCGACCGTCGGCGTGCTGACCGCGACGACGTTCGTCTTCGGCGGCTTCATGCGCGAACAGGTGTGCATCTACATGTGCCCGTGGCCGCGCATCCAGACTGCGATGCTCGATGAAAAATCGCTGATCGTCACCTACAAGGACTGGCGCGGCGAACCGCGCACGCAGGGGCTGAAAAAGGCCGCTGCGACCGAAGCCAGTTTCGACGACAAGCTTGGCGACTGCATCGACTGCAACCAGTGCGTGTCGGTGTGCCCGACGGGCATCGACATCCGCGAAGGACCGCAGATCGGCTGCATCACTTGTGCGCTGTGCATCGATGCCTGCGACAAGGTGATGGACCAGATCGGCCGGCCGCGCGGGCTGATCGACTATGCGACGCTCGAAGATGCCGTCATCGAAAAGGCCGGCGGCACCGCGCCGCCGGTGTTGAAGACGCTGCTGCGGCCGCGGACGATCATCTATTTCACCATCTGGGCATCAATCGGTGCGGCAATGCTGTTCACGCTCGGCCAGCGCACGCGGCTCGATATCAGCGCCCAGCACGACCGCAATCCGGCGTTCGTCCAGCTTTCGGATGGCGAAGTCCGCAACAACTACACGGTCAAGATCCGCAACATGGAAACCCGGCCGCGCGTCGTCACGCTGGCGATTTCGGGACTTCCTGGCGCCGTGGCATGGGCCGAAACCGGCAGCCGCGCCACTGCGACGACGACAATGCGCGTGCCGGTGCCCGCCGATAGTGTTACAAAGGTCCGGCTGTTCGTGGCCGCACCCGGTGCCGGCCCGCAGCGGTCGCCGCTGACGATCAGCGCGAAGTTCGATGCCAGTGGCGCAGAAGCCGGTCGCAGCGAAGCTGACAGCGTCGTCGCCAACTTCGAACGCGCCAAGCCGGTCGAGGAGGGCGAAGAATGAGCCATGCTGCCACCAAGCGCTTCACCGGCTACCATATGACGGCGATTCTCGTGGCGTTCTTCGGTGTCGTCATCGCAGTCAATCTGGTCATGGCGCGCTTTGCCATCGCCACCTTCGGCGGCACCGTCGTCGACAACAGCTATGTCGCCAGCCAGAAATACAACGGCTGGCTGCAGGCGGCGCGTGACCAGAAGGCGCTGGGCTGGGCTTCGCGCCTCAGTCTCGACAGCGAACGTAGCCCGCAACTGGTGGTGACCAAGGCCGGCGCGCCGCTCGCCGGACTCATCGCCAAGGGCGTGGCGTCGCATCCGCTGGGCCGCGCCCCCGATATCGCGCTGACCTTCTACACCGACGCCGACCACAGCCTGCGCGCGCATCAAAGCCTGCCGCCGGGCCGCTGGCAGGTGCGCGTCGAACTCAAGCAGGGGCCGGCAGAAGCACGGCTGCTCGAAACGCTGCAATGAACGCACCGCTTCCTGCGCAAGGCCTGATCGCGGCGACACCGCTGACGGAAACGTCATTCTCGGTGCCGGGAATGCGTTGCGCGGCGTGCATCTCGAAGCTCGAAACCGGCCTGCCGCGCACCGCAGGCATCGTCAGCGCGCGCGTCAACCTGACCGCCAAGCGCGTCGCCATCGCGCATCTGCCGGCGCTGACGCCGCCCGAACTGCAGGCCGCCATCGCCGGACTCGGGTTCGAAGCGCAGCCGCTGGGGCAGGCGCTCGCCAGCGATACCGCCGATGACAGCCGGGAATTGCTGCGCGCGATGGCGGTCGCGGGCTTTGCCGCGATGAACGTGATGCTGCTGTCGGTGTCGGTGTGGTCGGGCGCCACCGGCGCGACGCGCGAGCTGTTCCACTGGCTGTCGGCGATGATCGCGCTGCCCGCCGTCGCCTATGCCGGCCGGCCGTTCTTCAAATCGGCCTGGGCGGCACTGCGGTCGGGCCACACCAACATGGACGTGCCGATTTCGATCGGCGTCGTGCTCGCCTGCGCGCTCAGCCTGTTCGAAACCATCACCGGCGGCGCGCACGCCTATTTCGACTCCGCCGTCATGCTGCTGTTCTTCCTGCTGACGGGGCGCTGGCTCGACAGCGTCATGCGCGACCGCGCCCGCGACGGCGTCTCGGCGCTGCTGCGCAACACCGCGCCGGGCGCGCTGGTCGGTGACGCCGAAGGCCGCACGCACTGGTGCGCCGCTGCCGCGTTGCAGCCCGGCATGGTCATGCACGTCGCGGCGGGTGAACGCCTCGCCGCCGACGGTGTGGTGCTGGACGGCGCCAGCCAGTTCGACCGCTCGCTACTGACCGGTGAAAGCGTCCCCGTACCCGTCGCCTTGGGCGCGCTGGTCCATGCCGGCACACTCAACCTGACCGCGCCGGTGCGCGTGCAGGTGACTGCGGCCGGCGCCGACACCGCGATTGCCGATATCGCGCGGCTGATGGAGCAGGCGGGCCAATCCAAATCCCGCTACGTCCGCATCGCCGACCGCGCCGCGAGGGCTTATGCCCCCGCCGTGCACACACTGGCGCTGCTCAGCCTGGTCGGCTGGATGATCGCCGGTGCGGGCTGGCACGGCGCGCTGCTGATTGCGATTTCGGTGCTGATCATCACCTGTCCGTGCGCGCTCGGGCTGGCGGTGCCGGTGGCGCAGATTGTCGCGGCGGGCGCGCTGATGCGCGCCGGGGTGCTGGTCAAGGATGGCTCGGCGCTCGAACGGCTGGCGGACGCCGATGCCGCCGTCTTCGACAAGACCGGCACGCTGACGCTCGGCCGCCCCGAACCGCTCAACCTCGACGTGCTGACGCCCACCCAGAAATCGGTCGCGCTCGCATTGGCCCAGTCGAGCCGCCATCCGCTCAGCGAGGCGTTGCGCCGGTCGCTGACCGCAGGCGGCGTCACACCCGCCACGCTCACCGATATCACCGAAACCCCCGGCACCGGCGTCAGCGCCCGCTGCGGCGACGCCAGTGTCACGCTCGGCCGCCCCGAAGCGATTGCCGCCGGCCTGGCGTGCGCGTTGACCGTCGGCGATGCGCCGCCGGTGATGCTCGATTTCGCCGACGCGCTGCGTCCGGGTGCCGCCGCCGCTGTCGCGCAGCTCGCCGCGCTCGGCCTGCCCGGATCGATCCTGTCGGGCGACAATGTCACCGGTGTCGCCATCGTCGCCGCCGAACTGGCGCTACCGGCGCAGGCGGCAATGCTGCCGCAAGACAAGCTTGACGCAATCGGCGTGCTGGCCGCGAACGGCGCCAAGGTGCTGATGGTCGGCGACGGCCTCAACGACGGCCCGGCACTCGCGGCGGGCTATGTTTCGATGGCCCCCGCCTCAGCAAGCGACGCCGGCCAGAACGCCGCCGACGCGGTATTCCTCGGCGACAGCCTGCTGCCGGTGGCCACCGCGGTGCGCGTCGCCCGCGCGACACAGCGCATCGTGCGGCAGAACTTCGCGCTCGCCATCGGTTACAACGTCATCGCCGTGCCGCTGGCGATTGCCGGACTGGTGACGCCGCTGATCGCCGCGCTCGCGATGTCAGGGTCTTCGGTGCTGGTCATCGGCAACGCACTGCGCCTGCGCAACGCGGCATTGCCCAAATGAACGGTCTGGTCTTCCTCATTCCGGTGGCGCTGCTGCTCGGCCTCGGCGGGCTGGCAGCGTTCTTCTGGTCGCTGCGCAGCGGCCAGTTCGATGACCTCGACGGCGCCGCGGCGCGCATTCTGATCGAGGACGAAGATGCTGACTAAGTCGCCGCTGGCTGCCGCACCCGCCTGCCTCGCTGCATGGATGCTCGCAGCCTCGGCCATTGCTGCGCCTTTGGGGGCGATGCCCACCGCCGGCATGGTCGAACTGTGCACCGGCAACGGCGTGCGGCTGGTCGCCAGCCCCGGCGCACCGACCAAGCCCGCACCCATGCCCGACTGCGCCAAGGTCTGCCACCTCGGTACGACGCGGCGGAAGGTCTTGCAGGATTAAGAGCCTCCGGCGGGCAGGCCTGAGGCCTGCACCCATTTATTTTCTTTCGTCATCCCGGCGAAGGCCGGGATCCAGCTTTCTTACTGCTGCCGGTGAAAAGAAAGCTGGGTCCCGGCCTTCGCCGGGATGACGATAGTGCTCTTCAAATGGGTGCAGGCCTCAGGCCTGCCCGCCGGAGGCTCTTCCCTTTCCCTTGTCTAATCCCCGCCCTCAGGGCATGTCAGCCCAGATGAATTCTGTTCCCGACGCCGAACGCCGCGACATTGTGCTGGGCGATAGCTGGAAGGCGCCGCTCGCTGCCGAATTCGCCGCGCCGTACATGGCGGATCTGCGGGCGTTCCTGCTGGCCGAGCGCGCGGCGGGCAAACGTATCTTCCCGCCGGCGAAACTGTGGTTCCACGCGCTTGATGCGACGCCGCTCGACAGCGTCAAGGTCGTGATTTTGGGGCAGGACCCATATCATGGCGCGGGGCAGGCGCACGGGCTGTGTTTCAGCGTGCCGCCGGGTGTCCGGCCACCGCCGTCGCTGGGCAATATCTACAAGGAGCTTGAGGCCGACCTCGGCCTGCCGCGCCCGCGCCACGGCAATCTGGAAGCCTGGGCGCAGCAGGGCGTGCTACTGCTCAACAGCGTGCTGACGGTGGAGATGGCACAGGCAGCGTCGCACCAGCGCCGCGGCTGGGAACGCTTCACCGACGCGGTGATTGCGCTGGTCAACGCCCAGCCGCAGCCGGTGGTGTTCATGCTGTGGGGGGCGTACGCGCAGCGCAAGGCGGCGTTCGTCGATACGACGCGGCATCTGGTGCTCAAGGCCGCGCACCCGTCACCACTGTCGGCGCACAACGGCTTTCTCGGCTGCCGGCATTTCAGCCAGGCGAATGCGTTTCTGGAAGCGCACGGGCGTGCGCCGGTGGATTGGGCGCTGCCGGCCTAGTTGTCAGCGCCGGCAGTATCGGCCAGTCTGCGCGCCGACGCAGGGGGACCGACAATGCCGCTTCAGGACTATGCACTTTCCGACTTCACCCACGCACCATATACGCGGCCGGTGTACCGGCGCGGCAGCGGGCCGGCGGTGATCATCATGCACGAAATTCCGGGGCTGCATGCGCAAGTCGTCGAATTTGCCGACCGCGTGGCCGAAGCCGGGATGACGGTGTTCCTGCCGAGCCTGTTCGGCACGCCGGGCAAGCCATTGTCGACGGGTTATGCGGTGCAACAGATGTTCATGAACGTCTGCATCCGCCGCGAATTCAGCGCGTGGAATGGCGGCAAATCGAGCCCGATTGTCGATTGGCTGCGCGCACTGGCGCGGCACGCGCACGCCGACTGCGGCGGGCCGGGCGTCGGGGCGCTCGGCATGTGCTTCACTGGCGGCTTTGCGCTGGCGATGATGACCGAGCCTTCGGTGGTGGCACCGGTGCTGTCACAGCCTTCGCTGCCGTTGCGTCGCGGCAAGGACGGCGCCATCGACGCCTCCGACGCCGAAATCGCCTGCGCGCGGGCGCGGTTCGAGACCGAGGATCTGACGCTGCTGGGCCTGCGCTACAAAAGCGACAGACTGGTACCCGGCGGGCGCTTCGACCGCTACCGCAAGGAATTCGGCGAGCGCTTCGAAAGCGTCGAACTCGAAGATGCCGACGCCCGCCAGAACACCGGCTATTCACCACATTCGGTGCTGACCATCCACCTTCCGACCAGCGGCCCCGGCAAGGACGCCGAAGTGCGGACCATCGCATTCTTCCGGCAACGCCTCGGGCTGGCTTGACTCATGGTTTGATATCGAACCAACTGGTTTGATATCAAACTATGAGTCAAGTTTCAGAGCCTCCGGCGGGCAGGCCTGAGGCCTGCACCCAACTTATTCCTGCGACCAAAAATCGACGTTGATTTTTGCGGCACCGGTAGCAATAGGGTGCAGGCCTCAG
>CALMPZ010000110.1 GCA_937871645.1 uncultured Polymorphobacter sp. | reverse complement strand
CGCTGCCGCTGCGGGCACCGCCGTTTCGACATCATGGACGAAGCGGAAGCCTTTGCCGTGGACGGTGCGGATCATCGTCTGGCGCTCGCCGCTGTCGCCGAGCGCGTGGCGCGCCGATTTGATCCGGCTCGAAATCGCGGCGTCCGAAACGATGCGACCGTTCCACACGCTGTCGACGAGCTCGTCGCGCGTCACCAGCCGGTCGCGGTGGACAATCAGGTGCATCAGCACCGACAGCACCTGCGGTTCGACCGCGACCGCCGCGCCGTCACGGCGCAGCTCGAAGCGCTCGCCGTCGAGTTCAAAGGGGCCGATGCGCCACAGCATGCGACACCGATAGCAGATCGGCAAAAATCCAGAAACTCTCCACGCCGTCTGCAAGCTTTGCCGCCGCCGCCGCCGTAGAAAAAGCGTCAGCAGCCGGCCCCGCAGTGGCGGCACGGCGCGAACGCAGGAGACACGACATGCCCATGGTCAACATCGAAGTCATCAAGGACGTCTTCACCCCGGCACAAAAGCGCGAGCTGATCGAGAAGGTCACCGAGGCGATGATCTCGGTCGAAGGCGAGGCGCTGCGCGGCGTCACCTGGGTGCGCATCCAGGAATTTGAGCAGGGCAACTGGGCGATCGGCGGCAAGCCGCTCACCGCGCAGGATATTCACGACCTCGCGGCCTGACGCCCGACTAAAACTAGAGCCTCAGGCCGCGACGGCGAGCAGGGGCGGTTGCCGCAACGCGAGCAGCCGCTTCTGCACTGCCGCGCTGCGATACAGGAAGTCGGCGGGTAGCCCGAGCCGCACGCTCGACTGGCACGCCGGCGATGACAGGTCGGGGCGACGCTCTGCAAGCCTGCCGACAAGCTGCAGCGCAATGCGGTCGGAGAGTTTGAGGTCGTACTGCGGCCCCAGCGCCAGTTTTTGCCGGACCAGCGGCGGCAGGATAGACACCGCTGCGCGGCCCAATGCGCGGTGCAGAAACTTCGGCGTGCCGGGCGCGGCCTTGCCCGACTGGATGATGTCGAGGAATTCGGTGTTGATCGCGTGCGGTTCGAAGCGCGGCGACAGTTTCTCCATCATCGCCATGAACTCGGCGGCCGATGCCGGAATGACACGGGCGCCGTACAGGCGCCCGACGGTG
Source organism: uncultured Polymorphobacter sp. (assembly GCA_937871645.1). Taxonomy (GTDB): domain Bacteria; phylum Pseudomonadota; class Alphaproteobacteria; order Sphingomonadales; family Sphingomonadaceae; genus Polymorphobacter_A. The sequence continues at coordinate 2,272 of CALMPZ010000110.1, read as the reverse complement.
GCACCGTCGCGGAAATAGCGCGCCTTGTCGGCGTCGCTGAGCGGCGCGACGAAGCGGTCATAGGCGGTGACGAAGCCGTAGGCGGCGGTCGCGGCGACCCAGTCGAGCAGTTCGGGGTCCATCGCCTTGTACGCCTCGCCGCCGGGCGTCGTGCCCTTGACGCGGACATGCATGCGGTTGACCCCGGCGATGACCTGGCGCGCCGCATCGGCGGGGCCGTAGCAGCCGACCATCGCCGCGATGCCGGTGCGCATCGAGCGCCCGATCGGGTCGGCCTTGTAGGTCGAATGGTCCCACACCCCCGACCGGATGCGCGGGTCGGCAAACTCCATCAGCACCGCCGCAACGCCGCCGATGCCGAGCGCGATCGGGTTCTTGAACACCCGCCAGTGTACCGAATCGGGCGATTGCAACGCCGGCGCACCGGCGGGATTGGCGAAATCGACCTTCCAGCCCTGATATGTCTCGGTCATCATCGTTCCTTGGCTGACGCCGGCCGACACTATCGATGTAGCAACGGTAGTCAATCCGCGGTGCCGGCGGGGCGTGCGGGCTGCACTTCGCCGCGATAATAGACGTAGCTGCACGCCACCGCGACCGCGCCGAGCAGATGCCAGGCGGCATGGCCCTGCCACAGGCTGTCCGGCGCACACAGCGTCCGCGCCTGATCGGGCACCCACAGCGCGAATGCCGCGATGTTGGCGACAAGCCCAGTGAAGAACCAGCGTGGCGCGACACCGATGCGCCGCGGCCGTGCGCGGAACCATTCGGCGGCGATGGCGGCGACCAGCACGACGGCGAACAGCCAGCGCCGCGTTTCGGGAACCAGCAGCAACAGGCCGATCAGCACGCTGCACAGCGCCACATAGATCGCCACGCTGCTGCGGTCCGACAGGCCACGCCAGCGCCGCAGCGCCCACGCCAGTACCAGGCTGCCAAGCAGATACATGCCGGCGACATCGAGGAACTGGCCCCACAGCGCCAGCGTCGCGTGCAGCATGGCGCTGCCGACGCCGATGAAGATCGCGGTCAGCCCGTACCACGCCGCGACCGCACCGCCGAAGGTCGCGCTGCGCTGCCGGTCGAGGATGATCCACCAGCCGACGAACACGAAACCGAACGATGACCAGCTGTTGGCGGGTTGCAGGATCAGCGTGCCGGTGCGCGGCGTTTCGCAGAAACAATGCGTGCCAAGGCAGGTCGCCGGGGCAAATTGCGCCCAGTCGGGGCCAAGCGCCTGCAACAGCGCCAGCGTCGCGGCGACCGTCAGCAACGTCGCCGCCACGGCTTCAACCCATTGGCGTAATGTCGGCATGCATGCCCCCCTGGACCCGCATTTGGCGCCGAGTCCGGCCGCAACGCAAGCCGTGCGCTAACGCACCTGCCCGCCTTCGATGACCAGCCGCGTCGCCGCCGTCGCATCGGCAAACAGCACCGCCTCGGTGCCGGTCATCCAGACCTGCGCGCCGGTGTCCGCCAGCCGTTCGAACAATGCGCCGCGCCGGTGGGCATCGAGGTGTGCTGCGACTTCATCGAGCAGCAGCAGCGGCGGCGAGCCGGCGCGCGCCGCGACGAGCTCGGCATGTGCGAGGATGATGCCGAGCAGCAGTGCCTTTTGTTCGCCGGTCGAGCTGCGTGCGGCCGGCTGGCGCTTGGCTGCATGGGTGACGACGAAATCGGCACGGTGTGGCCCGGTCGTGGCGCGGCCAGCGGCGGCGTCGGCACAGCGGTTGCGCGCCAGTTCGGCGGCAAGGTCGGTAACGCCGTCCCAGCCGCCCAGCGCGATTTCGGCGCGCGCGAACGCGCTGTCGGGGGCGGCTGCCAGCGCCGCGCTCAATGCATCGACGGTTTCGGCCCGCGCGCGCGCCACCTGCGCGCCATGTTCTGCCATCGCGTGTTCGAGCGCGGCGAGCCACGCCGTATCGGGCGCCGGATCAGCGAGCAGCCGCGTCCGCGCCCGCATTGTCGCGTCGTAGCGCGCCGCCTCGCGCGCGTGACCGGGGTGCAGCGCCAGCACCAGCCGGTCGAGAAAGCGGCGGCGGCCACTCGCGGGCTCGCTGAACAGCCGGTCCATCGCCGGGGTCAGCCACAGCACCGACAGCCATTCGCCAAGCCGCGATACCGGGGCGGTCGCGCCGTTGATGCGGAGCTGGCGGCGGTCGGGCGCACTCGCCAGCGTGCCGGTGCCGATCTCGACATCGCCACCGACGGCAGCAACCACCGCGGCGACCGACCAGCCGCCGCTGCCGCCGCTGCGCGCGGCTTCCGACAG
>CALMPZ010000109.1 GCA_937871645.1 uncultured Polymorphobacter sp. | reverse complement strand
GATCAGTTCCAGTGCGCCCGCGATCGAGCAGCGCATGCCGGCAAAAGATTTGGATTTCATCTTCCCCCGACCCACTTAACTTCAAATATTGAAGTCATGTGGGTGAGCAACGCCTGGCAAGCAAATTCATCGGCAGCTTGACCTGCTTGAGACGCCGGATAATTGTGTCAGGCGTAGAGCCACCCGAAGCTGTTCAGGCGACTTACGGCTTCCGGCGTGACCGTACCAGCGCGCGCTGGAACGTCTTGAGGCGCTTTTCGATGTCCGCCTGGCACTCGGCGGTGGCCGCGCCGCGCAGCGCCAGCGCATAGCCGAAGCCGACCGAAGCCTCGAGCTCCTCGACCTGCAGGCCGCCCAGTACCCAGGCCAGCATCGTCGCGCCGAAGACCAGGTCGAGGCTGCGCAGCAGCAAGTCGAGATCGATGTCGGCGAGCAACGCGCCCTCGCGCTGCGCCTCGGCCAACAGCGCCCACCAAAAGGCATAGCGCTGCGGCGTAATCAGTTCGGCGCGCAGCTCCTTGCCGCTGGCATTGAGCGCCTCGCTCCATAGAGTCCGGTAGAAGTCGGGATCGCCGGCATAATAGCTCAGCGACAATTGCAGCGCATGGAAAATGCGGTCGACCGGATCGGTCCGGTGCAGGCTGGAAAAGCGCTCGTGGAACTCGCGCATGTCCTCGAGCAGCGCAATGACAATTGCGCGCTTCGATCCGAACAGGCTGTAGGGCGTGGTCAGCGACACGTCGGCGCGCGCCGCGATCGCCCGCATCGACAGCCCCGCGTCGCCGGTCTCGCGGATCAGGTCGCGCGCGGCGGCGACGATGCGACGCCGCCGTTCGGCTTTGGCGTCTTCGCGCCGGCTCATCCCGATCCTCCCTTCCGCGCACCCGTTGCGGCGCTGGCCCCGCATCGAGCCAATGGCCGGCAAAAGCAAGCCGCTTGCCGCTTTGGCGAAAAACCTAACACGTTCGATATTTTTGTGGAACGCCCGGCGCGGCGCGCTTAGGCTTGGCCGGCGTGGATGGGCAAACATCATCCAGCCATTCGGGGAAAATCATCATGGGCAAGGCACAAGGCCGCAAATCGATCTTCATCACCGGTGCCGCTTCGGGCATGGGCCGCGAAACCGCGTTGCTGTTTGCCGGCAAGGGCTGGTTTGTCGGCGGTTTCGACGTGCAGGCGGAGGCGCTGAACGCCCTTGCCGCGGAAATCGGTGCGGACAATTGCATCGTCCGCCGGCTCGATGTCACCGACCGTGAAGACTATAAGGCGGCAATCGCGGCGTTTGCGGCGGCGACCGACGGCAAGATGGACATGCTGTACAACAACGCCGGCATCGGCCGTGGCGGGCCGTTCGCCGACCAGCCGTTCGAAGACGTGCTGGCGGTGGTGCAGGTCAATTTTATCGGCGTGCTGATCGGCATCCATCTCAGCGTGCCGCTGCTCAAGGCGACGCCGGGTTCGATGTGCTTCACCACGTCATCGTCATCGGCGACGTTCGGCATGCCCGGCATCGCCGTTTATTCCGCCACCAAGCACGCGGTGAAGGGACTGACCGAAGCGCTGTCGATCGAATTCAAGGCCTATGGTATCCGCGTCGCCGATGTCCTGCCGGGGCTGATCGACACGCCGATCATTCCGCGCGAAGCCGTGGCGGCCGCAGCGTCGGACGGCATGTTCCGGCTGATTCCGCCGATCGAAGTCGCCAAGGTCGTGTGGGAGGCCTATCACTCGGACAAGCTGCACTGGTACGTCCCGCCCGAACTGATCGAGCTCGACAAGAGCGCGACGCTCGAGCCCGAAAAGACCCGCGACAGCCTGGCGACCGGCACGATCTTTTCGTTGCTCAAGGAACAGGCCGACGCCGCCAAATGACGCCAGCTGGCGGTGCAGACGGGCGGCGGCGTCAGGCCGCCGCCAGCCAGTCGCTGCGCATGTCGGCTTCGGCCGAAATGCCTACGGCGCGCATCAGCACCTCGCGGTCGGGACCGGGCTTGGGTGGGTAGGCGGCGGCATTGGCCTTCTTGCCTCGGGCCCAGTAGCCGAGCACGCGCATCAGGTTGCGCGGCTTGCGCAGCCAGTCGGACGGGTGCTCGAGCATGTGGAAGCCGCGCATGCCCTGGCGCATCAGCCCGATGTCGGAGCGCAGCGCGATGGTGATGCCGTCTTCGGCAAAGCTCTGCATGATGCGCGCCTTGAGCCGCGGCTTGTAGTTCGGCGTCAGCGCGGCTTTGGCGCGGCGAATGGCAGTGCGGTCCTGGTCGCGCATATGGTCGAAGAACGGCCGCAACTCGGTTTCGATACCTGCGGCGAACGCGGTCATCTGCGCCGCCGGGTCGGCGCTCGACGCCAGCGCGTCGCGCAGCACGCCGGCGCTGACCGCCGCGAACGAACAGCCGCGGCCATACAGCGGATTGGTGCGGATCAGCGCATCGCCGAGCGGGAAATAACCGAGCACGCTGGGCTTGCCGTCCGCCATCAGCATGCGCCAGCGGCTGTGGAGATCGCCCATGCCGATGACCCGCGACACCGGCTCGGACACATCGGCGCGCAGCCACGGCACCAGGCCGGGCAGCTCGAGGCAAATGGCGTGGAAGCTATCGGCCTCCTTGACTGCCTTGCGCAGTTCGAGCTCGATTTCGGGCACGCACAGGGTGATCGAGAAACAGCCGTTATCGGCGGGAAATACGCCGAACTTGATATAGCCGAGATCGCCCGATGCCGGCACTTCGCTGCGCGCCGGTTCGGCCACGCCGGGCAGCAGCCGGTAGTGGCGGGTGAAATACAGCACGCCGGCGGTTTCCATTTCCTCGGCGATGGGTGCGCCCGCCGCGATCAGTTTGTCGAGCAGCCGGGCGCCCTTGCCGCCGGCATCGACGACCAGCGCGGTCGCGATGTCATGCTGTCCCGATGCGTCCTCGACTGCCAGCCCGGTGACG
>CALMPZ010000108.1 GCA_937871645.1 uncultured Polymorphobacter sp. | reverse complement strand
GGCGGTGCTGGCGCCAGGCGCGCGCGCCGTCACGATCAGTGTCACCCCGGCCAGTGGCATGGCCGGGTTCGTCGTGCCCGGCGACCATGTCGATCTGCTGCTGACGCAGACGCTGGCGGCGGGCGAGACCAGCGGCCAGCGCCACCTCAGCCAGATCGTTCTGCACGACGTCCGCGTGCTCGGCACCGACCAGCACGGTGGCGGTGGCGGCGCGGGCGATGTCGCCGCGGCCGCACTCGATGCCAGCGCCGGTGCGGCGATGCTCGGCGGCAATGCCGACGCCGCCGCCCCGCCGACCACGGTAACACTCGAAGTCACCCCCAAGGGCGCCGAGCTCGTCGCAGTGGCGGCCGAGCTGGGCAAATTATCGCTGAGCCTGCGCAGTCTCGTCGGCGGCGCCACCGCGCCGCGCGGCCCGACCTGGGACAGCGATGCATCGTCGGTGTTGCCGCGCCGTGCTATGGTCGCACCCGTACCGGCGGCCGCGCCGCCAGTGGTCGTCGCGGCCGCGCCGGCACCGCAGGCGGCACCACAGCGCGCCAGCTCGATCGTCGTGCGCGGCATCGGCTCCACCCCCAGCGAGGCGACCCCGTGATGGCATTGCGAAGCCTGTTGTGTGCGACGCTGCTGGCGCTGCTGGCGCTGCTGCCTGCCGCCGCCGGGGCGCAGACACTGGTGGCGCCCGCCGTCAACGAAGTCGCGGTTGCCGTTGGCAGCGGGCGGCTGATCCGCCTTGACCGCCCCGCCGCCAGTCTGTTCGTCGCCGATGCGACAATCGCCGATGTCCAGGTCCGCGGCCCGACGCTGATCTACCTGACCGGCAAAAAGGCCGGGACGACGACGCTCTATGCCGTCGACGGCAGCAACGCCATCATCGTCAACCTCGGCGTTTCGGTGGGCTTCGATGCCGCGCTGCTGCAATCGACGCTGGCGCGGCTGCTGCCGGGCCGGACCATCACCGCGAGTGCGGCCAACGACGCGCTGGTGCTCAGCGGCACGGTCAGTTCGGCTGCCGAGGCCGACGAGGCGGTACGCATCGCGGCACGCTTCGTCGCCGATCATGATCCCAAAAGCATCATCAACCGGCTGGCCATTGACGCGCCGACGCAGATCAACCTGCGCGTCCGCATCGTCGAAGTGTCGCGCGATATCGTCAAGGAACTCGGCTTCAACTGGAACGCCATCGGCGGCATCGGCAACTTCGCCGTCGGGCTGGCGACGGGCAATCCGTTCGTCGGCGGCAGCGTCGTCCCGCCCAAAATGCCGCTGCGCAACGGCAAGACCGACAGCCTGTTCGGGGCGTTCAAGCAGGGCACTGTCGACCTCAACCTGCTCATCGACGCGCTCGATGACCGCGGGCTGGTGACGCTGCTCGCCGAGCCCAATCTGACAGCTTTGTCGGGGATGCCGGCGAGTTTTCTGGCGGGCGGCGAGTATCCGATCCCGGTGCCGCAGGCGCAGGACGTCACGACCATCGAATACAAACGCTTCGGCGTCAGCCTGGCGTTCGTCGCGACCATCGTCGATGGCGGCCGCATCAACCTGCAGGTCAAGCCAGAAGTCAGCCAGTTGTCGAGCGCCGGTGCGATCCAGTTGAACGGCATCACCGTGCCGGCGCTGACGACGCGTCGCGCCGAAACCACCGTCGATCTGGCGAGCGGGCAGAGCTTTGCGATTGCCGGGCTGCTGCAGAACAACAGCAAGGACAATGTCCGCAAATTCCCCGGCCTCGGCGACATTCCGGTGCTCGGTGCGCTGTTCCGCTCGACGCGCTACGAACGCAACGAAACCGAACTTGTGATCATCGTCACGCCGTATCTGGTGCGCCCGGTTTCGGGCCGCCTCGCGGCGCCGGGGGAGGCCAGCCAGTGAAACGCCTGCTGTTATTGATGCTGGTCGCGGCGCCCGCCGCCGCCCCCGTCTTTGGGCAAGTGCCGCCCTGCACCGCGCGACCGATGGTGATGGGCTGCGCCAACGCCGCCAACCTCGCGGCGATGCTCGCCAACCCCGCCGACTTGACGGCACCGCAGCCGCCGGCACCGGCAATGGGCGCGGCGACGCTGCTACCGATCGAACGCTACCGCACTGGCAAGCTGGCGCCGCTGGCCGATGTCGGCACCGATGGTTCCGCCGGCGGCACGGCGCCGAAATGACCGAGCAACTGGCCATCGGTCCGGGCATGGCGCGGGCGCTGCGCCACGTCGCGGCGCTGTGCGATGCACCGACGCGCGCGGTGGTGACCGGGGTGCTGCGCGCCCGCAGCGGTGCGCCCGCCGAAATCATCGACGGCGGCATCGATGCGGCAACGCGGCTGATCGCGGCGACGCTGCCGCCCGAACTGGTGATCGTCGATATCGATGCCGCGCCCGATGTCGCGGCGAGCATCGAGGCGCTGGCGAATGTCTGCGCGCCCGAAACCCGGGTTATCGTGGTCGGCAGTCTCAACGACATCCTGCTCTACCGGCGCCTGATCGCCGCGGGCGTTGCCGACTATCTGGTCAAGCCGCTGGCGCCCGAGCGGCTGGCGGCCAGCATCGACTCCGCGCTGGCAACACAGCGCGGCAGCGGCGCGCGCGTCGTCGCGATGATCGGCGCGCGGTCGGCGGCGTAGGGGTGGAACCGATTGGTCGACCGCGAGATCGATGCGGCCGCCCCGCGCACGGCGATGCGCGCGCTGCCCGCAGGATTGGTGACCCCGGGCT
>CALMPZ010000107.1 GCA_937871645.1 uncultured Polymorphobacter sp. | reverse complement strand
CTTGGGCTCGGTGGTCGAAATCGGCTCGACCTTTTCCACGCCGGGCATTTCGAAGCTGCCATCGACCATCGCGCCGCGCGGCAGATAGGCGCGGAACACCAGCACGAACGGGCCGGGCGGGATCGGCAGCCAGTTGACGGCGCGTTCGCCGAACGGCTTGGCGGATTGCAGGAACAGCTCGACCGAGCCGTTGCGATCGACGTGCAGGAACTTGGTGCGGTCGGTGATCGCGTAGCGCTTCGACGGCGTGTCATAGAAGAACAGCCGGCCGTCCTTTTCCTGCTGGTAGACGGTCAGCGACCAGAACGCGCCGATCGGCATGTTGGCGGGCAGCCGCAGGTAATAGCCTGTGCCCTTGCCGGCGAGCTGCGCGCCGTCCTTGTCGACATTGGTGCGGAAATAGGCGGCTTCCTGGCGCGGCAGCGCCGCCAGCCCGCCGAGCGCGATCTTGGCGCGGGTGGTATCATCATCGCCGAACTGGCCGGCGTTGGCGGCCGAAATCGTCCAGCCGTTGACCGGCTCGCCCGCCGCCAGCCCGGTGCGCAATTCGGCGCGCAGTTGCGGCAGCGCGCGGTTCCACATGGCCTGTTGCACGGGGGGCAGCTTGTCAAAGGCATCCTTGTCGCCGGGCACGATGCCGACATCGGCGTATTTTGCCATGCGCGCCGCGTCATTCGCCGGCATCGACCCGCGCCCGAGGGCCTCGTTGACAACCGCGAGGAAGGTCCGGGCGTCGGGCACCAGCTTGGGCACCGCGGTCACCGGCACCAGATCCTTGAGCGCGATTTCGGGCTTCAAGGTGAATTGCTTGACGGCGTCGGCGGCGTTGATCAGATCGTCCTGGCCGTTGACGACGACGCGGACCAGCATCCACGCATCGTTGGTGGCGCTGCGCACGACGGGGATGCCGTCGGGGGCGCGGCCCTGCCAGTCGGGGCCGACCAGCAGCACATTGCCGCCGACGCCGCCCATGCGCGTGCCAAGCACCGATGTGTTGTCGGTGAACAGGTCCATCAGCGCGGCGCTGTGATAGCGCCGCGGCAGCGCCGGCATCGTCAACGTCACCGGCCCGCCCGCCAGGTCGAGCCAGGCGCTCGAATACAGCGTGTCGTTGTTCGGCGTGGTGACTTCGCGCGCCGAAGCATCCGCCAGCGTTACCCGCGGCATGAAGTGGTTGACGCCGGGCACACCGGCCTTCGCCGCGACCGCCATGTAGTTGGCGCGCGTCCGCATCATCTCATAGACCGGGAAGCCGAACTGGAAGGCGCCACGCAGTTGCGCGAGTTCGGCGCTTTCTTCGAGCGGCACGACGACCGGCTCGGGCTTGGCGACCACGGGCTTGGGCGCAGCCTTCGCCGTCGCGGCCTTGGCGGGTGCCTTGGCGGCGGGCTTGGTCGTCGCCGCGACTCCGGGCAGCGCAATCAGCAGCGCCAGGGCTGCGGCAGTAAGGATATTGCGCATTGGCTCCCCTTCATTATTACAGTGCGCTTTAAATTGCAGGCGGCTGCAACAAGCACTGGCACTCGCGTTCCATCTTGTGCAAGGACGTTGGTGTCAAGCAAACGGACCAATGAAAAAGGAGAATTCTTGTGGGTGAAGCTTATATTGTTGCAGCGGGTCGTACCGCTGGTGGCCGTCGTGGCGGTCGTGTCAGCGGCGTCCATCCGGCCGACCTCGCCGGCAAGGTGCTCGACGAGCTCGTGGTGCGTGCCGGTGCCGATCCGGCGCGCATCGAAGACGTCATCATGGGCTGCGTCAGCCAGTTCGGCCAGCAGTCGGGCAACATCGGCCGCAATGCCGTCATGGCCTCGTCGCTGCCCGAGTCGGTTCCGGCAACTTCGGTCGACCGCCAGTGCGGCAGCTCGCAGCAGGCGCTGAGCTTTGCCGCCGCCACCGTGATGAGCGGCCAGATGGACATGGTCATCGCCGCTGGTGTCGAAAGCATGAGCCGCGTGCCGATGGGTGCCGCTGCCAAGCTGGCGCACGAAGCCAACCTCGGTTCGCCGAACAGCCCGAAGATCAAGGCGCGCTACAACGGCCACCAGTTCAGCCAGTTCGTCGGCGCCGAAATGATCGCCAAGAAGTACAACCTGTCGAAGGACGAGCTCGATGCGTTCGGCTTTGAAAGCCACCGCCGCGCCATCGCCGCGACCAACGGCGGCGCGTTCAAGGACGAAATCATCGCCGTCGAAGTCGTCCTGCCCGATGGCAGCACCGAACTCCACACCATCGATGAAGGCATCCGTTTCGATGCCAGCCTCGACGGCATCCGCGCGGTCAAGCTGCTCGTCGAAGAAGGCCGGCTGACGGCTGCCACCTCGTCGCAGATCTGCGACGGTGCCTCGGGCGTCCTCGTCGTCAACGAACGCGGCCTCAAGGAACTCGGCGTTGCGCCGCTGGCGCGCATCCATGCGATGACCGTCATCGGTGAAGACCCCGTCATCATGCTCGAAGCGCCGATCAACGCGACGCGCCGCGTGCTCGACCGTGCCGGCATGAAGCTCAGCGACATCGACCTGTTCGAAGTCAACGAAGCCTTCGCCAGCGTGCCGGCCGCGTGGCTGCAGAGCCTCGGTGCCGACCCCGCCAAGCTCAACGTCAACGGCGGCGCCATCGCGCTCGGCCACCCG
>CALMPZ010000106.1 GCA_937871645.1 uncultured Polymorphobacter sp. | reverse complement strand
GTATGCGGCCGTGATCCCGCTATTTTGAAGGATGGTTGAGCCCGTTTCCCGATCGTACTCGTCCAAAACCGGCACTCGTTGAGCTGTGTAAGACGCTACAACCATAGCCACCGAGTACCGTTCAGAGTTAGGCAATTTGAGATATACCGGAGAACCCGAAAATCCGGGATTGATCAATGCATCTAGATAGTAGCACGCCTCATAGCCGCTTCCCGCGACGCCAGAAATAATCGCACGCTTTATGAGCGGAATTGGGAACCGAGAATCGACTCCGGGGCTCATCAGATCAAGCGGAAAACCCGCAAAGAATGCTTCCTGTCCAAAATAAAACCCACCTACTGAAGCTTCAAGCACCAGCTGCGGATTTGTCAAAATTTGGCGGGCAGTAAGAACTGAGACATCGACATTGCTGTGCCCAACAAGTTCAACTTCAATGCTGATCCAGTTATCATCATGCCATAAATCGATGTTCGTTGTTCCTAGTATTGAACAGGCAATGTGCTTTGCCGTCACAATATACTGACGACCGTTAACATCCAACGTGAATGCGGTCCCGTCATCTCCGTCGACTGAAATGCGAAATATACGAAGAGCGACTTCAGCCGGTAGCATGACTTGCTCCGGCTGAACGAACGTGAATCAGTTTCATTGGCGACTAGCCACCATGTCGGCAGCAATGCGTTCGATCATATAGCCGTGGAACGGGTTGGCGCTGATCCGCATCAGCAGCGACGGCGGCACCACCAGCACGCCGCGTTCGCCGCGGACCGCGAGCGCGCCGAGCTGGATGCCGAACGCTTCACCGCTGGTGTTGGGCACCGTGCCGTAGAGCGGATCATCGAGCGCGAACGGTATCGCGATATGGCCGACCGAATAGATTTCGCGCGGCCAGGTGACATCGAGCGGCACAACCGCGGTTTGCGTCGAACCGGCGGGCGTGTTGTGCGCCGCGACCGCATTGGCCTGCCCTTCGTTGGTCAGCAAGGTCACCGCATAGGTGCGCGGTGCCGGCGCCAACAGCTTGTCGAGGTCGGGCGCGGCATTGGCGACGAGCAGCGGCTTGAACACCGCGTCGCGGTTCATATCGACGAGCACCAGTTCGCTACCGTTCGCCGGCAGCTTGTTGTACAGCGCCGTCACCGTTGCCGACATGTCCACCGTCGCATCGACCACCGACTGGAAGGTCAGCACCGGCGGCATCGCCTTGATGCTGCCATCGGCAACGCGGTCATCGATGGCGCGCTGGACGAACTGCGTCATCGCGAACGACTGGCGCGCGGCGTTGATCGGAAAACTGTTGTATTTGAATGGGTTATATTCCGGCAACAGATCGAGCCAGGCCGCCTTGGCGAACGCCGGGAACACCGCCGGCCAGCCGGCGACGCCGGCAAAGCGCGCCGCACCGGTGATGCCAACCTGCGGCGACATCAGCACGATGCGGCTGGCCTGCGGCAGCGTGTTGTCGGTGATGGCGCTCAGCGCATAGTCGAGCGCCAGCGCGCCGCCGTTCGAATAGCCGACCAGATGCAGCGGTCCGGCGGGCACGCGACGCCGCGCCTCGCGCACCGCCAGCGCGGTGGCGGCGCGCCACTGATCGGTAGTGACCTTGGTCAGCGCGGCGGGCACCGTGCCATGGCCGGGCAGGCGGATGGCGACCGCCAGCCAGCCGTTCGCCTGATAGGCCTGCGCCACCGAACGCACGCTGTACGGCGCGTCGGTCAGCCCGTGCATCAGCACGACCACGCCCACCGGCGTGCCGGCGGGTTCGAGGATGTACGAACGGTTCCAGTTGCGCGCGAACTTGGGCGGATAGATCGGGCTTTGCGGGCAATAGCGGTTGGCGAGCGTGCAAGCGGCGGCCGGCAGCTTTTCGCTGACCGCAGTACGCACTTCGTTCATCAATTCGTCTTCGGCGTGCAGATAATCGGCCCAATTGGCACCCTGCAAT
>CALMPZ010000105.1 GCA_937871645.1 uncultured Polymorphobacter sp. | reverse complement strand
CGAGCTTGCGCAGCAGCGCCGGCCACGCCAGCTTGTCGGCGACAACGCCGATCATTTCTGTCTGGCCATGGACCTTTTCGGGCGTGCCCTGCGGCGGGGTGTTGAGGCCCTTCAGCCCGGCGCTGAGCGCCTTGACCTGCACTTCGCAGGCGCGTTCGAGGTAGTACATCGACACGAATGCTTCGGCCATCGTCTTACCGACGGTCAGCGTGCCATGGTTGCGCAGGATCATCGCGGTATTGGTGGCGCCAAGGTCAGACCCGAGGCGGGCGCGTTCTTCGAGGTCGGTCGCGATGCCTTCATAGTCATGGTACGACAGCCGGTTGACGACGGCCATCGCGGTCTGGCTGATCGGCAGCAGCCCTTCGGCCTGTGCAGCAACTGCCTGGCCCGACGGCGTGTGCAGATGGATGACCGCATGCGCGTCGTCGCGCGCCATGTGCACCGCCGAATGCACAGTGAAGCCGGCGGCGTTGACGACATAGGGTGTCTCGTCGACGGGGTTGCCGTTCATGTCGATCTTGACGAGGCTCGACGCGGTGATTTCCTCGAACATCAGATTGTACGGGTTGATCAGGAAGTGATGTTCGGGGCCGGGGATGCGCACCGACAGATGCGTGAAGATCATGTCGTCCCAGCCGTACATCGCGACCAGCCGGTAAGCGGCGGCGAGGTCGATGCGCAGCGCCCATTCCTCGGCGCTGCAGCTATCCTTGACGCTCGGTGCGGCCTTCATTGCGGTTGCCATGGTATATCTCCCCAGAGATGGAATTCGGTATGGTGCGAGCCTATGCCCGACTCGGTGGCAAAGGCAAGTCCCGCAGTGTGCGCTGCGCCCGGCAGGCGTCCGAACAGTAGCGCACATTTTCCCAGTCGCGTTCCCACTTCTTGCGCCACGCGAACGGTCGCCCGCAGCACAGGCAGATCTTTGACGGCAGGTCGGCCTTGTTGCGCATCTTGGGCATCTTGATAGTCTAGGGCCGCGTACCGGAACTGCCAACCGGCCCATGACCGGTGCGCCAACGATATTCCGGGGGAAGCGCGATGATCGATTTTCTGCAGATGGCGATGAATCGCCGTACATTGCTCGGCAGCGGTGCGCTCGCCGCCGGTGCGATGATGCTGCCCGGCCGGCTGAATGCCGCCACCGCACCGACCAGCGGATTCACGCACAGCGTTGCCAGCGGTGAGCCTGGGCCGAATTCGGTGCTGTTGTGGACGCGCTACATCGGCGCCGATGACCGGCCGGTGCTGCGCGCCGAAGTGTCCGCCGACGCCGGTTTCGCCACTGTGCTGCGCCACCGCGAAGTCAGCGCCAACGGTGCCAGCGACGGTTGCGCCAAGGTCGTCGTCGACGGCCTGAAGCCCGGCACCATCTATTACTACCGCTTCGTCGCGCCTGATGGCAGCAAGTCGCCGGTCGGTCGCACCCGCACACTGCCCAAGGGTGCGCTGGCGCAATACAAGGTTGCGGTGTTCAGCTGCTCGAACATCGGCTTCGGCTGGTTCAACGCTTATGGCCATGCAGCCAAGCGCGACGACCTCGACCTCGTCATCCATGTCGGCGATTATCTGTATGAATATCCGCGCGGCGAATACCCCAGCGCCGCGCAAACCGTGCCCGGACGCCTTGTCGAACCCGCCAATGAAATCGTCACGCTGGCCGACTACCGGACGCGCTATGCCAGCTACCGCAGCGACCCCGATCTGCAGGAACTGCACCGGCTGTTCCCGTGGGTGGCGATCTGGGACGATCATGAATTCGCCAATGACGCCTCGGTGCACGGTGCCGAAAACCACGACCCCAAGACCGAAGGCGACTGGTATGCCCGCAAGGCCGCGGCCAAGCAGGCGCACAGCGAATGGCTGCCGGTCAGCGGCAAGCCCTACCAGCGCTATGACATCGGCGACCTGCTGTCGCTGATCACGCTCGATACGCGCGTCGAGGGCCGCGACAAGCAGCTCGACATGTTCGCCGCGGTCAAGGGCGCGCCCGATCCCAAGGCGGCGCTGGTGGCGTTCCGCGACGGCCCATGGTCGGACCCCAGGCGCAGCCTGCTCGGGGCAGCGCAGGAGCAATGGGTCGCCGACCAGCTCAAGGCTTCGGTCAAGGCCGGGCACAAATGGCAGCTGGTGGCGCAGCAGCTCGTCATGGGCGGGCTGATCCTGCCGCCGGCGGCCGCGGGCTGGCTGGCGCCCGATGCCGACAAGCGGGCTGCCGCGTTCGTCAAGGTCGGCGTGCTGGCCGGATCGATCGGCGTGCCGCTGAGCATGGATAGCTGGGAAGGCTATAACCCGGCACGCACGCGCTTCTACAAAGCGGCGCAGGCGGCGAAGGCCAACCTCGTCGTCGTGTCGGGCGACAGCCACAACGCCTGGGCGAACAATCTTTCGCTGAACGGAAAGCCCGTTGGCGTTGAATTCGCCGGGCAGGGGGTGACGTCGCCGGGGTTCGAATCGGTGCTCGGCATTGCGCCGAAAAAGGCCGCCGCTGATCTGGTGGCGTCGAACCCGGGTCTCAAATGGTGCGACCTCAGCCAGCGCGGCTATCTGACGGTGACGCTGACCCCCGAAGCAGCGCGGTCGGACTGGGTGTTCATGGACACGGTGCGCGACAAGACGCTGGCGACGGCGCCGGGGCAGGCGGCGACGGTCACGCGCGGCGCCAATGCGATGGTGCTGGTCTGACGATATCCGCCGGTGCGGCGACCGCTGCGCGCTGAAGCGGCGGGGCAGGCCCGGCGTCAGTTCCAGCTTGGCGGTGCGTCCAGAAACGCCTCGACATCGGCAAGTAGCACCGACTTGTCGACAAACGCCTGGCCGATGCCATGCGCGAGGATGAACGCCAGCCGGCCGCCGCTCATCTTTTTGTCCTGGAGCATGTGCGTCGCCAGCACTTTGCCGGTGGCGCTGATACCGGCGCTGCGCGGCAGCACCGGCAGGCCGACGCTCGCAAGGTGCGCGGCGACGCGCGCGGCGTCGCGGCCACTGCAGCGTCCGGTTGTCGCTGAAAAGCCGAACGCCAGCGCCATGCCGATGGCGACGCCCTCACCGTGGAGCAGCCGGTCGGAAAAGCCGGTTTCGGCCTCCAACGCATGGCCGAAGGTGTGGCCGAGGTTGAGCAGCGCGCGGCGACCGCTGGTTTCATGCTCGTCGGCAGCGACGGTTGCGGCCTTGGCGCGGCAGCTGGTGGCAATGGCATGGACGCGGGCTTGGGGGTCACCTTCGAGCAATGCCACGGCATTGCTTTCGAGCCACTCGAAGAAGGTAAAATCGTCGATCAGCCCGTATTTGACGACCTCGGCATAGCCGGCGCGCAGTTCGCGGGCCGGCAGCGTGTCGAGCAGGTCAGGGTCGATGATGACCATCGATGGCTGGTAGAAGGCGCCGACGAGGTTCTTGCCGGCTGCTGCATTGATCGCGGTCTTGCCGCCGACCGACGAATCGACCTGCGACAGCAAGGTGGTGGGAATCTGCACGAAGCGGCAGCCGCGGCGCAGGATGCTCGCGGCAAAGCCGGTCAGGTCGCCGACGACGCCGCCGCCAAACGCCACCACGGCGTCGCCGCGCTCGACGCCGAGCGCCAGCAGCTTTTCGGTCACCAGCTGCAGATTGGCCCAGTTCTTGGTCGCCTCGCCCGCCGGCAGCACGATGGGATCGACGGCAATGCCCGCCTCGTTCAGCGACTGCGTCAGCGCCGCCAGATGTCGCGCTGCGACGTTGGCATCGGTGACCACCGCCAGCCGGCCGCGCGGCGCCAGCGGCACCAGCAGTGCGCCCGCCCTGGCGAGCAGCCCGGCGCCGATATGGATGGGATAGCTGCGGTCGCCGAGCGCGACATTGACGGTAACGGTCACGCGGTCGGGGCCTTTGCGGAATCGAGTTTGGCCAGCGCCGCGATGATCGCATTGACCGTCGTGTCGTGCGGTGCCGGCTTGCTGGCGACATGGATTTGCGCCTGCGCGTAGAGCGGATTGCGCACCGCCGCGAGTTCGGTCAGCACGGTCTTGGCGTCGCGCCCGGCGAGCAGCGGCCGGTTGCTGCGCCGCCCGACGCGTTCGACCAAGGTCGCGATATCGGCATCGAGCCAGACGGCGATGGCCTTGGCCAGGATCAGCGCGCGGGTTTCGTCATGGACGAACGCGCCGCCGCCGGTCGCCAGCACCTTGGGCGGACCTTCGATTAGCCGGGCGATGACGCGGCGCTCGCCGTCGCGGAAGTGCGCTTCGCCGAAGCGCTCGAAGATTTCGGAGATGGTCTGCCCGGCAGCGCTTTCGATTTCGGCATCGGCATCGACAAACGGCAGCCCGAGCCGTGTGCTCAGCCGCCGGCCGATGGTGGTCTTGCCGACACCCATCAGCCCGACCAGCACGATTGAACGGTCGGGACGCACGACCGGGCCGCCCGGCGGGGGCGTGGTTTCGTCGTTTTTGGCTTCGCACTTCATCACGCCTCCCGCTATACACCGCCATGTGGCGCGGCCAACCCCCCTGCGCGTCGCCGGGGGGTCAAATTCGGGAATGATCGGGACTATGGGCCGTTTGTTGATGTGGATCGTGCTGGTGGTGCTGGCGCTGGTCGTCGCCTGTGCGGGCTATCTGATGTTCGCCGATGTGCCGGCGCCGGTCACCACGATCGAGCAGCCGGTGCCGGATGCCAAGCTGGCGCAATAGCCCCATGCGTCGCAGGCCTTCCGGGCTGACGGCGCTGCTGCTTGGCGCGGCGCTGCTGTGCGCGCTGCCCGGCGCTGCGCAGGAAGCGCCCAAGTCGCTGCTGCCCGAGGGCTTCGAGGAG
>CALMPZ010000104.1 GCA_937871645.1 uncultured Polymorphobacter sp. | reverse complement strand
CCGCACCCAGGCGTCGATGGTGGCGACGAGTTCGACGAGCGCGGCGGTTTCGGGGGTCTTGGTGCTTTCGGGCAGAAAGACCGCCTGCTGGCGGCGCAGCATCTGCGCGAAATTGGCGCGCGACCGGCGCAGGCTTTCGGAACTGTGCAGGCGGATATTACCCGACAGATAAAAGTTGGTGATGGCTTCGAAGACTTGCGTGCGGCGCGTCACGAAGCCCGTGATGCGGTCGGCGAGCGGCCCTTCTGGCGGCAGGTCGGGCAACCCGGCCAGGACGAGTTCGCCGATCCGGGCATTGAGCTCCTCGAACAGCGCTTCCATATCCTCGAAATGCCGGAACACCGTGCGGTAACCGACCCCGGCGTGCGCTGCCACCGCCTCCGCGGTCGGATCGAGGATGCCACCGCCAACCAGATCGAGCACTGCGGCGGCGATCCTGGCGCGTGTCTGTACGCTGCGTTCGACACGGCCATCGGGCTTGGACTGGCGGAGCGCCACAGGAAGTTTCGACATTGCCCTTGCATAGAGGCAAGCCGCGCGCGGACGCAAGCGCGCGCTCCGATGAACCGTGCTAACCCGCGCGCGCCACCAACGCCCGCCAGCCGTCTTCGTCGATGACGGTGACGCCAAGCGCCTGCGCCTTCGCCAGCTTGCTGCCGGCATCGGCACCGGCGATGACGAGGTCGGTTTTCGCCGACACCGAGCCCGCGACCTTGGCGCCGAGCGCTTCGGCCTGCGCGCGCGCCTCGTCGCGGCTCATCGACAGCGCGCCGGTGAACACCAGAGTCTTGCCCGCGACTTCAGAGGCGCGGGTTTCGTGTACCAGCGTCGCGACGCGGACTTCGGCCAGCAGGTCATTGACGACGTCGCGGTTGTGCGGCTCGTCGAGGAAGTCGGCGAGTGCGGTCGCGACTTCGGGGCCGACGCCGCCCACCGCAATCAGGGCGGCGCATTCGAGCGCGATGCGGCGCGCGAATTTGTCGTCGCTTTCGCCGATCGCCTGCAAGGCGGCGGCGCGCAGCGCGATGCAGGCTTCGATGCGCGCCGCGAACGCCGCCCAGTCGCCGAACGCCCGCGCCAGATCGCGCGCGGTGACTTCGCCGATGTGGCGGATGCCGAGCCCGAACAGGAAGCGGTCGAAGCTTTGGTCGCGCTTCATCTCAATTCCACGCAGCAGCTTGTCAACCGCAGTCTGTTCGCCGGCCTTGGTCTTTTCGGAGAGCGACTGGCCCCACTTGGGCCAAGTCAGCATCAACTCGCGATGAGGTTGAAGTCGAAAGATATCAGCCGGTTGCTTGACAAGCCCAGCGTCAAACAGCGTCTGGATACGTTCATCGCCCAAGCCGTCAATGTCGAGTGCGCGCCGCGAAACAAAATGCCGCAACCGCTCAACGCGCTGCGCCGGACAAATCAGTCCGCCGGTGCAGCGCACTGCAACTTCGCCAACCTCGCGCTCGGCGTGGCTGTCACATTCCGGGCAGCGCTCGGGGAAAATATAGGCTGGCAGCGCGGCATGTTCGGCGGCGTCGGTCACCCAGCCGAGCACCTGCGGGATGACATCGCCAGCGCGCTGGACACGGACGAGGTCACCGACACGCACATCTTGCCGGGCGATTTCATCGGCATTGTGCAGCGTCGCGTTGGTGACGATGACGCCGCCGACGCCGACAGGTTCGAGCCGCGCGACGGGCGTCAGCACGCCAGTGCGGCCGACCTGGATATCGATCGCCAGCAGCCGCGTGACGGCCTTTTCGGCGGGGAATTTGTGCGCAATCGCCCAGCGCGGGGAACGCGCCACCTGCCCCAGCCGCTCCTGCCAGTCGAGCCGGTCGACCTTGTAGACGACGCCATCGATGTCGAACGGCAGGTCGGCGCGGTCGGTTTCGATGCTGCGGTAAACGCCGAGCGCGGCATCGACGCTGTCGCAGGTCACCAGCCGGTCGCTGACCGGAAAGCCCCAGCGCGCGAACGCCGCCATGACGCCGGCCTGCGTGTCGGCGGGCACCGCGCTCAATTCGCCCCAGCCGTGCGCGAAAAACCGCAGCGGCCGCGCGCGGGTGACCGCGACATCGAGTTGGCGCAGCGAGCCAGCGGCGGCATTGCGCGGGTTGGCGAAGGGCTTGTCGCCGTTCGCCAACTGCGTTTCGTTGAGCCGCAGAAAATCGTCCTTGGCCATATAGACCTCGCCGCGCACCTCGACCACGTCGGGCGCATCGGCGGGCAAGGTCTGCGGGATGTCGGCCACGGTGCGGAGATTGGCGGTGACATCCTCGCCGGTGGTGCCGTCGCCACGCGTTGCGCCGCTGACAAGCATGCGGTTTTCGTAGCGCAGGCTCGCCGACAGGCCGTCGATCTTAGGCTCGGCGGTCAGGCGGACGAGAACATCGGCGTCAAGCAGTAGGAAGCGCCGGACCTTGGTGACAAACGCCGTGACATCATCGTCCTCGAACGCATTGTCGAGGCTGAGCATCGGCCGCGCATGGACAATCTTGCCGAAGCCGCTGGCGGCCGGCGCACCGACGGTTTCGGACGGCGAATCGGCGCGCTTCAGGTGCGGAAACGCCGCCTCTAGTTCCGAATTGCGGCGGACCAGCGCATCATAGTCGGCATCCGAAATTTCCGGGGCGTCATGCGTGTGATACGCCGCACCATGCCGCGCGATTTCGGCCGCTAGTCGCGCTAGTTCGGCGGCGGCTTCGGCATCGGTGGGTGCCTTGATTTGTTCGCTCATGCTATCTTCGTTGTTTATGACGTAATCGACGAAAGCGCCATAAAATCGGATTCACCAACTATCCTAATTTTGCAGCCCTGCTCAATGAGGTGTTCAGCCTTTAGGTGCTTGTTGCTCTTGGATTTACCCGCCAATTTGTCGATGTCCTGATCGCCGACCACCAGCATTGTCGTGCGCTTGTTCACGCCCGCTTGCACATCCGCGCCAGCAATTGCAGCACGATCTGCTGCATCGCGTCGTTCCAAGGCGAGTGCACCCGTGAACACGATGGATTCTCCAACGAGCGCACCATCACCATCACCTAGTCGACGCAGCGCGGCACCCGTCGCAGGCGGTGTGATCGGTCTGTTAACAGTCGCAAGCCATTCATCCAGACCGAGGTTGGACGTAAGCATCGCTTGCATGAGAATCAGTCCGGCCGCGCGCGCGTCGCTCAAAGCGTCATGGTGTTGAAATTTTATTCCTAAAAATTCCGCGACGTTTGCCAACCCGTAGCCACTACGTGAAAATTGCGGCCATGCCCGACGTGTCACTCTTGCTGAATCAAGCCAACGACATGCAATTTCGGACATTCCTGAATTTTGGCAAGACCGGCTCAGAGCAATCCTGTCAAAGTGAGTGTGGCAAACTACGATACGATCACTCAGATTTTCAGCAAGCCAATCATGAAGTTGTTCGAAGGTCGCTTCTCCACAGACATCGCCTTCGCAAATTCCATGAATGGATACGTTTATAGGGTCAAAATATGTTTGTGGATCTACAAGTCGGCTAACTGCCTCAATTTCTTTACCGTCTTTGAAATGAACAATTCCAATCTGGCAAATACTGGACATATTTGGATTTGCAGTTTCGACGTCGATCGCAACGAACCTCATCCAATTGTTCCTTGAACCGGCCCTAATAGCTTGCCCGCCTGTGCGCGAGCTTCGTCGGTGACCTGGGCGCCCGACAGCATCCGCGCAATCTCCTCGCGGCGCTCGTCATCAAGGGGCCGATCACCGGGCGGGACTTCGCCGGGCTCGCCCTC
>CALMPZ010000103.1 GCA_937871645.1 uncultured Polymorphobacter sp. | reverse complement strand
CTCGCAGGCTTCCCCGCCGGCACCGTCAGCGGCGCGCCGAAAGTCCGCGCGATGGAAATCATCCACGAACTCGAAAGCGAAAAGCGCGGGCCGTACGCCGGCGGCGTCGGCTATTTCTCGCCCGACGGCAGCATGGACAGCTGCATCGTGCTGCGGACTGCGGTGGTCAAGGACGGCGTCATGCACGTCCAGGCCGGCGCAGGCATCGTCGCCGACAGCGTCGCCGAATATGAACAGCGCGAATGCGAGGCCAAGGCCGGCGCGCTGATGGCTGCGGCACGCGAAGCCATCAGAATCGCCAGCGAGGCCGGGTTCGGGCAATAGGTGCCTCGGTTGGCGGCACCAATTCACCGACGGTGCGGCGCAATCGAACGGTTCACGTCGCGCGAAAGATGTCCTAAGACGGGCGCGCCATGATCCTTGTCATCGATAACTACGACAGCTTCACCTACAACCTCGTGCACTATCTGCTCGAGCTTGGCGCCGCTGTGGAGGTCGTGCGCAACGACGCGCTGACGGTTGCGCAAGCACTCGCCAAGCGCCCGCAGGCGGTGTTGCTGTCGCCCGGCCCCAAGACGCCCGATGACGCCGGCATCTGTCTCGATCTGATCCGCGCTGCCGCCGAAGCGCAGCTGCCGCTGTTCGGCGTCTGCCTCGGCCACCAGTCGATCGGCCAGGTGTTCGGCGGGCGCGTCGTGCGTGCGCAGGCGGTGATGCACGGCAAGACCAGCGCGGTCAGCCATGACGGCACCGGGGTGTTTACCGGCCTGCCCTCGCCATTCGAAGCGACGCGCTATCATTCGCTGGTCGTCCATCCCGGCGATCTGCCCGATTGCCTGGCGGTCAATGCCACCGCCGCCGACGGCACCATCATGGGGCTACGCCACAAGACGCTGCCGATCCACGGCGTGCAGTTTCACCCCGAAAGCATCGCGACACAGCACGGCCATGCGCTGCTGGCGAACTTCCTCGACATTGCGGGCATCGCGCGCAGCGCGCCCAAACAGGCGGCATGACCGCCACTGCTGCCCGGATGCCGGCGTTGCTGCCCGATGCTAGTGTGCCGCTTGATGCTGACACCGCGCGCGCCGCGTTCACAGCGATCATGGACGGCGCGATTCCCGATGACGCTCTGGCGCAGTTCCTCGTGACACTCGCCGACCGCGGCGAAACCGTCACCGAAGTCGCCGCTGCTGCTGCAGTGCTGCGCGACCGCGCCACCACCATCACTGCGCCTTCACGCGCGATCGATGTCGTCGGCACCGGCGGCGACGGCAAGCACACGCTCAATGTCTCGACGGCGGTCGCCATTGTCGTGGCCGCCTGCGGTGTGCCGGTCGCCAAGCACGGCAACCGTGCCGCCTCGTCGCGGTCGGGTGCCGCCGATGTGCTCGCCGAACTGGGTGTACCGGTCGGGCTCGAAGCCGATGCCGTGGCACGCTGTCTCGACACTTTGGGCATCACCTTCCTGCATGCGGCGCGCCACCATAGCGCGATGGCGCGCGTCGCCGGGGTGCGCAAGGCGCTGGGTCGGCGAACGATCTTCAACCTGCTCGGCCCGCTCGCCAATCCGGCGGGGGTGTCGTTCCAGCTCATCGGCGTCGCCGACCCGCGCTGGCTGCGGCCGTTCGCCGAAGTGCTGCGTGAATTGGGTGCCAAGCGCGCGATGATCGTCCACGGCAGCGACGGCATCGACGAACTGACCGTCACCGGACCTAGCCACATCGCGCTGCTCGACAATGGCCGCATCACCGAAGCCACCGTTAACCCCGCCGACGCCGGGCTGGCGACGCATGCCGCCGCCGAACTGACCGGCGGTGAGCCCGCGCACAATGCCGCCGCGCTGCTGGCGCTGCTGGACGGTGCGCCCGGCGCCTACCGCGACATCGTGTTGCTCAATGCCGCCGGCGCGCTGATCGTTGCCGGCCGTGCCACCGGCTGGGCCGAGGGCGCGGCGCAGGCAGCACACGCCATCGACAGCGGCGCCGCTCGCGCGCTTCTCGACCGCTGGAAGGCCTTTCAATGACCGACACGCTCGCCGCCATCCTGGCCGACAAAGCGCTGCATGTTGCGGCGTGCAAGACGCGCGCGCCGATTGCCGACGTCGAAGCGCGCGCCAACGCCGCTACGCCGCCGCGCGGGTTTGCCGCAGCGCTTCAGGCAGCACGCGCGGCCGGTCGCTTCGGACTCATCGCCGAAATCAAGAAGGCCAGCCCGTCGCGCGGTTTGATCCGCGACGATTTCGACCCGGCAACACTGGCGCGTGCCTATGCGGCGGGCGGGGCGACCTGCCTTTCAGTGCTCACCGACGTGCCGTGGTTCCAGGGTGACGATGCCTATCTGCAGGCGGCACGCGCCGCGGTGACGCTGCCATGCCTGCGCAAGGATTTCATGATCGATCCCTATCAGGTCGTCGAGGCACGCGCGCTGGGCGCCGATTGCATCCTGCTGATCATGGCGGCACTGTCCGACGGGCAGGCCGCAGAGCTGGAGAGCGTTGCGCACGCGCTGAACATGGACGTGCTGGTCGAGGTGCATGACGCCCCCGAACGCGACCGCGCGCTGCGTCTGAAGTCGCGGTTGCTCGGCGTCAACAACCGCAATCTCAAGACGTTGAAGGTCGATATCGCCACGTCGATCGAACTTTCGGCCGGCTTGCCCGATGACTATCTGCTCGTTGGCGAAAGCGGTCTCAAGACGCATGACGATCTGCTGCGGCTCGCCCTCGCCGGCATCAGCAGCTTCCTCGTCGGCGAATCGCTGATGCTGGAGGCCGATGTGACGCAGGCCACGCAGCGCCTGCTCGGGCTGGCGGCATGAGCCTGACACATCTCGACGACAAGGGCGCCGCGCGCATGGTCGATGTCGGCACCAAAGCCGCGACGGCGCGCGAGGCGGTCGCCGAAGGTGTCATCACGATGAGCGCCGGGGCGCTGGCCGCGATTGCCGAGGGCGCGGTCGCCAAGGGCGACGTGCTCGCGGTGGCGCGCATCGCCGGCATCATGG
>CALMPZ010000102.1 GCA_937871645.1 uncultured Polymorphobacter sp. | reverse complement strand
TGACGCCGATGACCGAGGGCAGCACCAAGCCGGCGAACTGAAGGTAAGGGCCTCCGGCGGGCAGGCCTGAGGCCTGCACCCATTAGTTTGGGACGGTGCTCCGAAAGCCGACGCCGGGATTGATGCACCCACGCAAATTGATGGGTGCAGGGACAAGTCCCTGCCCGCCGGAGGCCCTCAGCCGCGCAGCGTCGCCCCGACCGCTTTGCCCGCCGCCGCAATGACACTTGCTGAAATCGCGTCGATTTCGGCATCGGTGAAGCTGGCGGCGCCGGGCTGCAGCGTCACCGTCAGTGCCATGCTGATTTGGCCTTCGGGCACGCCGGGGCCGGTGAAGCGGTCGAACAACCGGACGTCGGTGATCGCCGCCTTGTCGGCACCGCGCACCGCGCGCAGCAGCGCATCGGCGGGCATGTCGGCGGCAACAAGGAACGCGAAGTCGCGTTTGACCGCCTGCAGCGCCGGCGGCGTGAACGCCCCGCGCGACCGCTTGGGCGACTTGGGCTGCGGAATCGCATCGAGGAACAGTTCGGCGACGGCGACGGTGCCCCTCAGGTCAAGTGCCGCCGCAACACGCGGGTGCAGTTCACCGAAGCTGGCAAGAATGGCCTTCGGTCCCAGCCCGAGGCGCCCACTGCGGCCCGGGTGATACCAGCCATCGACGGGCGGCAGCACCATCAGCCGGTCGACGGGCGCGCCGGCGGCGGCGAGTGCGGCCAGCGCCTCGGCCTTGGCGTCATAGGCGTCGAAGCCCGTCGCCGCGCCGGCCTGCCAGTCGCGGCCGCGCTTTTCGCCGGCCAGCAGTAGCGCAGCGGTCAGGTGTTCGCCGTCGCCGAGATAGCGACGGCCGAGTTCGAACAGCCGCACGCTGGCAGCGCCGCGATCGGCGTTGCGCTTTGCTGCTGCCGCGAGCCCGGCAAGCAGCGACGGGCGCATCGTGGCGAGATCGGCGGAGATCGGGTTTTCGAGCGTCCAGTCACTGCCGCCGAACAGCGCGGCAATGGCGGGCGGCAGGAAGCTCCACGTCACCGCCTCGTTCAAGCCGCGTGCGGCCATCGCGCGACGCGTGCGGCGTTCGAGCAACTGCTGCGGTGTCGCGGTCGGTCGGGCAACGCCCGGCGCGCGCGGCAGCGGTGTCGAGGGCACATGTGCGTAGCCGTGGATGCGCACGACTTCTTCGACGATGTCGGCTTCGCCATCGATGTCGCGGCGCCAGCTGGGGACGCCAATCTGCCAGACATCGCCGGTTGTCACGGTGAAGCCCAGCCGCGTCAGAATGGCAGCTTGCGTTGCAGTGTCGACCTCGACGCCGGCGAGCCCGAACGTGCGCGCCGGACGATAAGCGACGGTCTTGGCGGCAACCGGCGGCGTGCCGGCGCGGGTGATTTCGCTCGCTGTGCCGCCGCACAGCGCGCGCACCAAATGCGTGGCGATGGCCAAGCCGTCATCGAGAAAGCCCGGATCGACACCGCGTTCGAAACGCGCGCGGGCATCGCTGGTCAGCATCAGTTTCTGGCCGGTCCGCGCGATCGATGCCGGATCGAAATAGGCACATTCGATCAGAACGTCGGTGGTGGTATCCGAACAGCCCGACTCGATGCCGCCCATGATGCCGCCGATATCGTGGACAGCATGGTCATCGGCGATGACCGTCATGGTCGGGTCGACGGTGTAGGTCTTGCCGTTCAAGGTCTGCACCTGTTCGCCGGCACGTGCCTTGCGCGCGACCAGCGGCCCCGACAGCTTCGCGACATCATAGACGTGCAGCGGCCGCCCGAGGTCGAACATGATGAAGTTGGTGATATCGACCAGTGCCGAAATCGGCTTTTGGCCGATGGCGCGCAGCTTCGCCTGCATCCACGGATGCGACGGCCCGTTCTGGACGCCGCTGACGGTGCAGCCGAGGAACGCCGGGCAGCCTTCCGGATCATCGGTGCGGATGGCGGGGCCGGCGCCGGTGCGCGGCACCTCCAGCGTGGCGATGCGATAGGCTTCGGCCAGCGGCTTGAGCATGCCGAGCCCGGCTGCGGCGAGGTCGCGCGCGATGCCGCGCACGCCCATGCAATCCTGACGGTTCGGCGTGACGCTGACATCGATGACGGGGTCGTCGATGCCGGCCCAGGCGGCGTAGTTGCTGCCGACGGGGGCATCGGCGGGCAGTTCGATGATGCCGTCGTGATCGTCACCGAGTTCGAGCTCGCGCGTCGAGCACATCATGCCGTTCGATTCGACGCCGCGGATGCTCGCCACCTTGAGCACCATGCCGTTCGCCGGCACCGTCGCGCCGGGCATGCCGAACACGCCGGTGAGGCCGGCGCGGGCGTTGGGCGCGCCGCAGACGACCTGCAACGGGCCGTCGCCGGCATCGACGGTCAGCACCTGCAGCTTGCCGGCCTGCGGATGCGGCGCGGCGGTCAGCACGCGCGCGATGCGGAACGCCGACAGCTTCGCGGCGGGGTTTTCGACGCCTTCGACTTCGAGGCCGCAGCGGGTCAGCCCCGCGCAGATCTCGTCGAGCGACGCGGTGGTTTCGAGGTGCTCCTTGAGCCAGCTCAGGGTGAACTTCATGCGCCGACTCCGCCGCTGAGCGTCGGCACGTCGAGCGCGCGGAAGCCGTAGTGGTTCAGCCAGCGCAGATCGGCATCGAAGAAGGCGCGCAAGTCGTTCATCCCGTATTTGAGCATGGCGAGGCGGTCGATGCCGACGCCGAAGGCGAAGCCCTGCCAGACTTCGGGGTCGAGCCCGCAATTGGCGATGACGCGCGGGTGCACCATGCCGCCGCCGAGGATTTCGAGCCAGCTTTCGCTGCCACCGATGCTCAGCGTGCCGCCGCTCCACGAGCAGCCGACATCGATTTCAACCGAGGGCTCGGTGAACGGGAAGAAGCTCGGGCGGAACTGCAAGGTCACGTCATCGACTTCGAAGAACGCCTTGACCATCGTTTCGAGCGTCCAGCGCAGATGCCCCATGGTAATGTCGCGGTCGATGACGAGGCCTTCGACCTGATGGAACATCGGCGTGTGCGTCGCGTCCGAATCGGAGCGATAGACGCGGCCCGGCGCGATGATGCGGATCGGCGGTTCCTGCGTCATCATCGTGCGGATCTGCACCGGCGAGGTGTGGGTGCGCAGCAGCATGCGCTTTTCCGAACCTGTCTGATCGGGGAAATAGAAGGTGTCATGCATCGCCCGCGCCGGATGTTCGGGCGGGATGTTGAGCGCGGTGAAATTGTGCCAGTCGTCCTCGATCTCCGGACCGCCGGCGACGGCGAAACCGAGGTCGGCGAAGATTTCGGCGAGCTCGTCCATGACCTGCGAAATCGGGTGGATGCTGCCGCGCGGCGCGTCGGCAACCGGCAACGTCATGTCGAGCTTCTCGTTCGCCAGCTTGGCATCGAGCGCTGCGGTTTCGAGCAGCGTCTTGCGCGCCGCCAGTGCCGCCGTCACTGCTTCGCGCAAGCCGTTGAGCACTGGCCCCTGGACCTGGCGCGCGTCGGGCGACATGCCGCCCAGCGTCTTGAGCAGCGCGGTGACGCTGCCCGACTTGCCGAGTGCGCCGACGCGCACGGCTTCGAGCGCATCAAGGCTGGCGGCAGCGTCGATGGCGCTGAGCAGGTCGGCTTGCAGGGTATCGGTCATATTTCAGTTCCAGAACTCATTTGCATCCGCCTCCCCAGCGAAAGCTGGGGCCCATCGCCGCAACGTGCACGCCGGCTGGGAAGATGGGCCCCAGCTTTCGCTGGGGAAGCGGTGTGTGATAGTGTGGTCGACAGCGAAACGGAAGGGCGCAAGGTGACGAAGGGCGGCTGGGTCTACATCATGGCCAGTCGTCGCAAGGGCACTTTGTACATCGGCGTGACCGCGGATCTCGCCCGTCGCGTCTGGCAGCACCGCGAAGGCCAAGGTTCCGATTTCGTCCGTCGCTACAATGTCACCCGGCTCGTTCATGCGGAACGCTTCGAGGAGATACAGCCAGCGCGGCAGCGTGAATTGGCGATGAAAGCCTGGAAGCGCGCCTGGAAGATCGAGTTGATCGAAACGGGCAATCCCGAACGGCGCGACCTGTGGGAACAGATTGCCACGAGTTACCAACCCGACTGACCGTCACCCCTCCCCAACCACTCACGCCTCCCCAGCGAAAGCTGGGGTCCATCCTCCCCGCCGGCGCACCAGTGGCGACGATGGACCCCAGCTTTCGCTGGGGAGGCGCCGTGTGTGGGGGGAGC
>CALMPZ010000101.1 GCA_937871645.1 uncultured Polymorphobacter sp. | reverse complement strand
CCCGATCCGCGCCGCTTCACCGACCTGATCAACGCCTTCGGCGACCGCTTCGTGCTGATGGCCGGGCTCGATGACGTTGCGCTCGAAGGCTTGATGCTCGGCGCCAAGGGCTGGGTTTCAGGGCTGACCAGTGCCTTCCCGCGCGAATCGGTGGCGCTCGTCGCAGCGGTCAAGGCCGGCGACTGGGACAAGGCGCGCACCATCTACCGCTGGTTCATGCCGCTGCTGCACCTCGACGCCGAACATGATTTGGTGCAGTCGATCAAGCTCGCCGAGCAGATCATGGGGCGTGGCTCCGAACGCGTCCGCATGCCGCGCATGCCGCTGACCGGCGCCCGCCGCGCCGAAGTCACGGCGATGGTCGAAAAGGCCGCCGCGACGCGCCCGGCACTATGACGCGCCATACGTTCTTCGCGATCGACGGCCACACCGCGGGCAACCCGGTGCGGCTGGTCGCCGGCGGCGCGCCGCTGCTGCGCGGCAATTCGATGTCCGAACGCCGCGCCGATTTCATGGAGCGCTTCGACTGGATCCGCACCGGGCTGTGCTTCGAACCGCGCGGCCATGACATGATGTCAGGCGGCTTCCTGTATCCGCCGACGTTGCCCGACACTGACTTCGGCATCCTGTTCATCGAAACCAGCGGCTGCCTGCCTATGTGCGGCCACGGCACGATCGGCATGGTGACCTTCGGGCTCGAACACGGACTGATTACGCCGCGCGTCCCCGGCCATCTGCGCGTCGAGGTGCCCGCCGGCATCATCGAGATCGACTATGTGCAGGACGGCAACAAGGTCACCTCGGTCAAGATCCGCAACATCGCCTCCTACCTCGCAGCGCGCGGCCTGAAAATCGAGGTCGAAGGGTTGGGCCCGCTGACGCTCGATGTCGCTTACGGCGGCAACTATTACGCCATCGTCGAGCCGCAAGCGGGCTACGCCGGCATCGACGCGCTCGGTGCGGCGCGCATCCTCGAACTCAGCCCGAAGGTCCGCGACGCAGTGCGCACTGTGTTCCACCCCGTCCACCCCGACGACCCGCGCATCAACGGCGTCAGCCATGTTCAATGGGCCGACGTGCCCAAGGCCAACGATGCGAATGGCCGCAACGCGGTGTTCTACGGTGACCGCGCCATCGACCGCTCGCCGTGCGGCACCGGCACTTCGGCGCGGCTCGCTCAGCTTGCCGCAACCGGCCGGCTCGGCATCGGCGACCACTTCGTCCACGAAAGCATCATCGGCAGCCGCTTCATCGGCCGCGTCGAGGCGCACACCAAGGTCGGCGACTTCGATGCGATCATCCCGAGCATCGAAGGCAGCGCCTGGACCACCGGCTTCAACACGCTGTGGATCGACAGCGAGCAGCCGTTCGCTGCGGGCTTCCAGCTTGTTTAGGATCGCCGCAGTCGCGCTGCTGCTCGCCGCACCGGCGCTGGCACAATCAGTCGCACCGCCGAGCATCCCCGAAGTCGATGCCCCCGAACTGGCGAAGCTCGGCGCGGCGGCGGTCGGCGTGCGGACGCTGACCTTGGTCAACAGGGACCAGCCCGACGTGCTGGCGACCGACCCCAAGACCGGCGTCGTGCCGCGCCACGACCGCAGCCTCAAGGTCGATATCTTCTATCCGGCACAGGCCAGCCAAGCCGCGCGCGTCACCTACCGCGCCGCAATGACTGCCGAGCCGCCGCTGCCGCCGGTGGCGTTCAGCGTGCCCGGCATCGCCGTCGAAAACGCCAAGCCGGCGCCGGGGCGTTACCCGCTGGTGGTGCTCAGCCACGGCTATGGCAATGCGACCGCGGCGCTGACCTGGCTCACCGAAAACCTCGCGTCGAAGGGCTATGTGGTCGCCGCGATCCGCCACGACGACCCCGATATCGCCGACCGCGCCAAGTTCGTCGGGCCGCTGATCAACCGGCCGCGCGACATCGCCTTTGCCGCCGCGAGCCTGCGGAAGCAGCTGCCCGACCTGATCGACCCGACGCGCACTGCGTTGATCGGCTATTCGATGGGCGGCTACGGCGTGCTGACCGTGGCGGGCGCCGCGATCGATCCGGCGGGGATGCTCGCCAAAGGCGTGCCGGGCGGCGAGCTGGTGACGCTGGCCAGGAACCCCGCCGCGCTGCAGGTCGCCGGATTGAAAGCGGTCGTGGCGATTTCACCGTTCGGCGGCAACGGCCTCGACATCTGGGGCAGCGACGGGCTGGCGGGCGTATCGGTGCCGCTGCTGTTCATCGCCGGCAACCGCGACAAGGTCGTCGGCTATGACAAGGGCGCGGCGGGGTTTTTCGCCGCGACGCCGCGCGCCGACCGCTATCTGCTGACCTTCCGCGAGGCCGGACACAGCATCGGGCTCAACCCCGCGCCCGCCGAAATGACTTCAACGCTTTGGGACTTCGACTGGTTCGAGGATGCGGTGTGGCGCAAGCGCCGCATCAACGCCATCAACCAGCATTTCATCACCGCGTTCCTGGCGCGCACGCTCAAGGGGGAGGCCGCGATGAGCGCCTATCTCGACGTGCCAGTGGTCAATTCGGACGACGGCGTCTGGCCGGTGACGCCGGGCAGCCCCGACGCGGTGCCGCGCTACGCCGGCTACAGCCCCGGCAGCGGCGGCGTCACGGTGTGGAAGGGCTTTCTGAAGGGTCATGCAACGGGGCTTGAACTGCGCCACGCCGGCGCCGGTCAGACTTTGACGCGTTCCGCCGAATAGACTTCGAGCTTGCCGCGGTGAGGATTTCATCGACTCGAAACCAAATCAGTTTCAATGAATCGATACGAGGCTAGTTTAACTGCTTCGTGACAACTATGTCAGCATGTCCAACAACGGAAAGTGTAATCGGTCCATTGGTCGAGCGGATCATCGCGGCTGCAACACTTGGCTCAACGCCCTTAATTGAAACACCGTTTAAAGCCGTAACGACCATTCCCTGCAAGATTCCGACTTTTTCGGCCGCACTGCCGGGAACAACGTCTTTCACGTAGAGCCCATCGGGCACTTGGACGAAACCGACGCCAAGCGAAGGCTGACCGGGTGGTATGGGAGCATCTGTGGCTTGCGCAAACTCCGTTTTAGTGGCCTGCGGCAACATACCCTTCTTGATTATGTTCTGACATTGCGTTGTGACGATGTCGAAGTCGTTGCTACTGCTACCAACCTGAACGTCGATAGCCTGCCCATCCTTTACGGTTACGTAGAAGAATGATTGGCCAGCATAACCTCCCATCCGATTCTTGGAGTTTACAGTTCCGCAAGTGAGCCATCCTGAAATTCTGGGTCCGAAGAATACCTTCGTGGAAATGCGTGCAATACCATAGGGCCAAGAAATTTGAGC
>CALMPZ010000100.1 GCA_937871645.1 uncultured Polymorphobacter sp. | reverse complement strand
TGGGCCTGGCGATCCACGCGCCAATCAAGCCCGCCGCGCAGCCGCCAGGCCCCTAGCGCGCGCGCCAGCCCGATATTGCCGAACCACACATCATTGGTTTCGCCGTTCTGGCTGCGGCGTTCGTAGCTGCTGTTCTGGCTGATGCGCAGCGGCCCGATCGCCAGCGCACTGTTGAGCTGTACGAGATCGACGGTGCTGCCGAGCCGCCCGACATCGCGCTGCCAGCCCAGCGTCACCGGCATGCTGAAACGCCCCAGCGGCAGCCGGGTTTCGGCCGAAACCCCGATGCTGCGCGCCTGGTCGGCGATTTCGGAAGGCAGCTGGTCGCCGGCGAGCGTGCCATAGTCGGCAGCTTCGAACAGGATGTTGGCGGGACCGAGCTGGCGCGCGCCACGCACCGCAATCGCCGGCCGGCCGCTGCCGTCGCCGGCGACGATGACCGAACCGAAGCCGCCGAGCACGGCGGCATGCAGGCCTGCGGCGACAGTCGGGCGCGTCCCGTCGAGCGGCGCACGGACATCGACGCGCATCGACACGCTGCCGGTCAGCCCGCGCGACACCGTGCCGAACGCGACCGGCCCGGCGGCGTTCGCCAGGGACAGCGGCGGCCCGATCAGCGGCTTCCCGGTATCGACGACGCCGATGGCATAGACGAATTCGTTCTCGGGGTTGAGCTCGGCGCCGATGAAGCGCGTGAAGCGGCGTTCCTCGACTTCGCCGTGCGGGCCGTACAGCCGCACGGTGTAGGTGTTTGCGCCGGCGCGCAGCGGCACCGCGGCAAACAGATAGTCGCCCTGGGCGTTGGGCGTGCCGACAAAGCCGATCAGCCGGTCGTCGCGGTGCAGCTCGGCCTCCCAGCCGCGCGGCAGCGGACCGCGCAAGTCGATCGTGTCGAACAGGTCGGCCTGCCATTGTGCCTGGTTCGACACGATGATGCCGCGGCCACCGGCGGCGACGCCGATCAGCGGCTGCGCGGGCACGTTGATGTCGCCGATGGCGAAGTGCCGCGCACGCAACGGGCCGAACAGATTGGCCTCCGGGCTGTCGCGCGACAGCGTCAGGAACAGCGACGAATCGTCCTGCGTTGCCAGCGTGGCGCGGAACCGGCTGGTCATGTTGAGCACGGAAGCGCTGCCTTCGATGCCCAGCAAGCCCTGCGCGCCGCTGCTGCCGATGCCTGCGCCGATGGCGACATCGACTGTTGGCGCGCTGACCAGCACGTCGGGATTGGCGATACGCGGATAGTCGGGGCGTGCGGGCTCGGCCGCCTGCAACTGGTCGCGGCGGCGCTCGATGCGGTCGAGCCGCGCCACCACCGGCAGCGGCTCGGCGGTTTCGAGCACGATCCGCAGGTTGGCGCTGTCATCGCGCGCGGTAATCGGCAGCACGCGGCCCCAGGCATCGAGATCGAGGCACTGGCCTTCGGGCGAGGGCCGCAGCGCCGCACCGAGCACGGCAGGGTCGATGCGAATCTGGCGCTCGGGCGCGTGAAGCTGGATGATGATGACGTCGCCTTCGACGCGGTGCTCGATTTCGAGCGCGTCGAGCGTCGTGTCGACGGGGAGGCACGGGCCATTTTCGCCGGCAAAGGCCAGCATCGAATCGCTCAGGGTGTGCGTTCCGATTACGAGTTCGACGATCGACAGGTCGTCGCGACCGGCCTGCGCCTTGGGGCCCGCGACAACGCGTTCGGGTTCGGTACCGAACAGCGAATCAAAGACCTTGTCGTCCTTTGACGCCGCCATGGCCGTCCCGGCCAGCAACAGCAAGGCTGCCAGCAAAAGTACGAGACGAGCCATGGCGGTGCACCGGCAACGGTGCCGGTCAGAGCGTGACGCTACGGCTGGCGATCAGGCCCGGCGCCTTGGTGTCGGTCGAGACATAGTCGATGCGCAGCGCGCGGCCGGCGATTTTCTGCCGGACTTCGGCGGGCAACGGCAGCAGCACGTCGCGGTCACTGTTGGGGGTGTAGATGGCGATGCCGCGCACGACATAAACCGGCTGGCTCTGGCCATCGAGCGTCAGGCGCAAGTCGCCATAGGTCGACCGCGTGCCCGAACGGGCCAGCTTGACGACCAGCATGTCTTCGGGCGCGCGTGCCAGCGTCGCACCGTCGATGGTGGCGGTGGCATCGAGCGTGCCGACACGGACAATGACCGGAATGGTCAGCGACCGCACGGCGATCAGCTCGATCGACAGCGATTTGTCGTCGGCAGCTTCACCGGGCTTGTCGAGCTTCTGGCCGGCGCTTGTCGGTGCCGACATCAGGCGCAAATGGCTGCGATATTCGCCTGGCGCGAGGCCGGCCGGCGTATCGACCGAAACGCGGATCGTCTGGCGGCCGCCGGGTTCGAGGATGACGCGGCGCGGGGCGAAGCGGATCATGTCGGCAGCGAACATTTCGCCGGTACGCGGCGTTTCTGCGGTTTCGAGCGCACCGTCGCGGCGCATGCGGCGGTTTTCTACCGCGATGCGGAACGCCGTCTGTTCGTTACCCTTGTTGACGAGCGTGAGTTCGGTGCTGCGTTCGCCGGCACCCATGACGAGGCGCGTAGGCGCCACCATCAGTTCGGCGGCCGCGGGGACGGGGGACATGGAAAGGGCGAGCGCCGCAAGCAGCGGCGAAAATCGGGCAAGGCGCATGGCAGGGCTCTCTTGCAGGAGGGGGGGCGTGGGTCACGCGCAAGTGGCGGGGTCGGCGTCCGGACCACGAAAGATCCGGACGCCTTCCCCTGCCAGAGTCGATTACTGGTATTCGACGGCGACGACGAAGCTGCCGGTGTACTTGCCAGCGGCCTGCATCGCGGCGACGGCGAGCGTGCCACCGACGGTGAAGCTGTCAGCGCCGAGGACGAGCGTGCCCGAAGCCTTCGAACCCGTGAAAGCCGAAACCTTCATCACGTCGCCGTTGCCGTTGGCAATGTCGATCGAGTCGGGCAGCGCGATGGTGTAAACCGCATCGGCTTCACCGGTGACGCCGAAGGCAGCGGCGGTGTGGTCGGCGGTCAGGCAGGTCAGCGCTGCGCCGCACTTCTTGTCGCCATCGACCGAAACCAGAACGGTGTCGGCAGTCGTCAGCGACGGTGCGATGGTGCCGAAGTACAGGTCAGCCTTCTTGGCGATCTGCAGCGGGGCAATGATCTTGGCGCCGGCGGTGCCGTCGGTGGTTGCAGCGTTGGCAGCCGACATGCCGGCGAAGCCGATGACAGCAGCGATAGCGATCTTCGAAACGAGGTTCTTCATGGTGTACGTCCTTGTTCTGGTGCCCGTGGGCTTGCTTGAGCGTCGGAACTGCTCCGGCTCTGCCCAATCCTTTTCAAGAACCGTGCCAAGTTTTAACTTGTTGAATTAAAAAGAAAAATAAAATTCGTGCCAAATTGAAAGTCGCGCTTTGCGAATTGGCACGATGCATTTTGCGTCGGGCATTGCAGAATGCGTCAGCCGGCGCGACCGTTCCGCAAAAGCTTGCGACCGGCATCGATCGTAGCGCGCGTGAGCGTCGCAAGCTCGGCGGCAACGGCGGGTGCCGGCAGCGCGGCGTCACGGCTGCTGTCGAGCAGCCGG
>CALMPZ010000099.1 GCA_937871645.1 uncultured Polymorphobacter sp. | reverse complement strand
GAACGCCGCATCGGCATCTGGCAGCAGCACCTGCATGCCCTCGATCAGGCTCAGGCCGACGATACGCCGCGTGGCGTGCGGGTCGGGCGGCACCAAGCCATTGCGGTCAAAGGCATCGCCCATCGCCGCAATGATGTTGGCCTGGCTGTCGACCAGCGTGCCGTCGCAATCGAAAATGGCGAGGCGGGGAAAGGCGTTTGCAGACATTGCTGCTGCTGTAACCCACCCCGCGTGCCGGGGGAAGCGGCGCTCAGCCCGCCAACGCGCGGCGGCGCGACCGCAAGCTGCCGCCGACCAGTCCGAAACCGGCAATCATCATCGCCCAGCTTGCCGGCTCGGGTACGCCTGCGACGAGAATGGCAACATATTCGACCGGGCCGTCAGCGGCGAAACTGCCGGACATCGCACCCAGGCCATAGATGAAGGTTTCCGATATGCCGTCCGGAAACCCCTCCGGGCTGATGACGACATCCGCGTAGTTTTCCCGCGTATCAAACGACCATTTGAAATGTGCGCCGTTGGTCCCGAAGCCTATGTTGGTGAACCCGGGGATCTGGTCGCTGAAAAAGCCCCCCAGCCCGTCATAGATCATCAGCTCCGATACATATTCCACACCGGCGCCGATCGACAAAGCCGGGCGCGAGAGTCGCACTTCGAGCGAATAATGGCCGCCGGCACCAACATACTGATATGGAAAGTCGAAATAGGCATCGCCGCCCGCAACATCGGTCTGCCCGGCGGTGATATAGGTGGTGGCGACTGCCGGTGTCGAAGCAAAGGCCAAGGCGGTCAGCGCGGCAATCTGCAAACGCATCATGGCTGCTCCTCGCGAACCCCATCGCTCGAATGCTGTTCAAACTATATGAACCGCCAAATGGCGTCAAACGCCGGTATCGGGGGCTGCTGCAACCTTCAGGATGAATGTCACCGCCGTTGCTGCGCTCCGGGGGAGGCAACCGGGGAAGCGCCGCTCAGCCCGCCAAGGCGCGTCGCCCGCACCACCGCCGCAACATCGTCGCGGCCCAGTTTTTCAAGCGCCGACGTCACTCCCGCAACGTCCGCGTCGCCCTTGTTCTGGCTGAGCTTGCGCGTCGCCCGCAGCGTTTCAATGGTCAGTTCAAAGCCGGTGATGCCGCCGCACATCGCGTCGAACCGCGCCGGCGTCATCTTGGCGCGCGTCCAGCCTTCACCGACACGCGGCTCGAACGTCGCGGCGCTGGCATCGAGCAGCGCCACCAGCTCGCCGGCATCGAGGCGGCGCACCGGCCCCGCCAGCTCGACTGCGACATAGTTCCAAGTCGGCACCTGGTCGGCGGCGGCGTACCAGTTCGGGCTGACATAATGATCGTGCGCGGCAACGCTCGCGGTCGCGTGGCCGCTGCCGAGATGCGGCGTCAGCGCATTGCTGTTCGACAGATGAAACCGCGCGCGCCCGTTAGCAATCAGCAGCGGCGCATGCGCAACGCGTGGCCCGTAGGGTGTCAGTACGAAGATGTGCGCGAACGCGACCTCGGCCGCGAAAGCCAGCGCCGCCGCATCATCCCAGCCGAACGCCGCTGCCGGGTGCAACGCAGCTCAGCCTCTGCCGCGACCGCGCGGTGCGCCACCCGAAGGTCGCGGCGCCTTGGCGGGCGCACGCGGCGCATCATCGCTGCCACGGCCACGGCGTTCGCCCTTGCGCGATTTGCGGCGTGCCTTGGCTTCGGCGTTCTCGGCCTTGCGCTTGCCCTCGGGCGTGTCGAGGTAATGCACCTCTTCAAGCGGCACTTCGCCGTTCGCCAGATCGAAACCGAGCAGGTTGAAGCTTTCGCTCATGTGATTGGGCATATCGGCGATGATGTCGAGGCTGCCGCCATCGGGATGGTCGATCAGCAAGCGCCGCGCGTGCAGGTGCAGCTTGCGCGACACGCCGCCGGTCAGGAACGCTTCCTTGCCGCCATATTTGGCATCGCCGACAATCGGGTGGCCGAGCGCGGCGGCATGCACGCGGATCTGGTGGGTGCGGCCGGTCAGCGGCTGGAACTCGACCCAGGCGGCTTGCAGCGCGGCATGGTCGAGCACGCGGTAGCGCGTCTTGGCATTCAAGCCGACTTCGGTATCGACGTGCATCTTCTCGCCGCCGGTGCCGGGTTGCTTGGCCAGCGGTGCATCGATTTCACCGGCTTCGGGCTCGGGCATCCCAACGGTCAGCGCCCAATAAACCTTGCGCGCGGTGCGGCCTGAAAACGCCTTTGAAAAGAACGCCGCCGCGCGTGCGGTACGCGCCAGCAGCAGCACGCCGGAAGTATCCTTGTCGAGCCGGTGCACCAGCTTCGGCCGATTGGGCAGCGTATATTGCAGCGCATCGAGCAGCCCGTCGACATGCGTCGTCGTGCCGGTGCCGCCTTGTGTCGCCAGCCCCGCAGGCTTGTTGATGACGATCGCCTGCGCGTCCTTGTGGATGACCAGCGACTGCGCATAGTCGATTTCGGCCTGGCTCAGCACGCGCCGCGTTTCGGTCGGCGCCATCGTCGCGCCGGGCAGCGCGGCGTCCGCCGGCGGCACGCGCAGCACCTGGCCTGCCAGAATGCGGTCGCCGGGCGTCGCCTTCTTGCCGTCGATGCGCAACTGGCCGGTGCGCGCCCAGCGCGACACGGTGTTGAAGCTGACTTC
Organism: uncultured Polymorphobacter sp.; assembly: GCA_937871645.1. Lineage (GTDB taxonomy): Bacteria > Pseudomonadota > Alphaproteobacteria > Sphingomonadales > Sphingomonadaceae > Polymorphobacter_A. The sequence goes on along the minus strand of CALMPZ010000099.1, from coordinate 428 downwards.
GACCATGTGGCGCTTGAACCAGCGGTCCAACCGGATTCCGTCATCGTCGGGCTCGACGGTGAAGCTCCGGAAATTGTCCGGCACCGGCTTGATTTCGTCACTCATACTGCACCCAATCCGCGCACGATCCACAGCCCGATGAACAGCGCCGCCATGCTGCCGAGCACCGAGGCTGCAGCATAGGCGACCGCGAGGCCGGGTTGATGGCGCGTTACCATATTGACCATTTCGAGGCTGAACGCCGAAAATGTCGTGAACCCGCCGAGCACGCCGACGCCGAGCAGCAGCCGCAAATGTTCGCCGCCCTCATTCACGCGCGCCAGCATCCCGACCACCAGCCCCATCGCCAGTCCGCCGAGCAGATTGACCGCGAGCGTGCCGACCGGAAACCCCGGGCCGAACGCCGCAAGCGCCCAGCGCCCGACAAG
>CALMPZ010000098.1 GCA_937871645.1 uncultured Polymorphobacter sp. | reverse complement strand
ACGAAGTTGCCGACCGGTTCCTCGCCAGCGCGACCGAACTCGCCGCTGCCGGGGCGCTGCTCGCCTATCTCGGGGTCGCCGGGCAGGGCCGGATGCCGTTGCTGCAGCCGCCGCTGGCGCAACCGCCGGCGGGTCACATGGCAATCGACGCCGCAACACGCGCCAGCCTCGAGCTGGCGCGCGCGGCTGATGGCGGCCGCGCCGGCAGTCTGCTCGCAACCATCGACCGCACGGTGACCGGCGCCGGCGCGCGCTTGCTCGCCGATGACTTGGCCGCGCCGTTGACCGACGCTACTGCCATCGGTGACCGGCTCGATCTGGTGGCGTGGTTTGTCGGCGACAGCACAACCCGCAGCCGCACCCGCAGCGCGCTCAAGGCGGCGCCCGACCTGTCGCGTGCGCTATCCCGGCTGGCGCTCGGCCGCGGCGAGCCGCGCGACCTTGGCGCGATTCGCGACGGGCTGATCGCCGCAACCGCGCTCAAGGCGCAACTCACCGAAGCCGCCGCGCTCGACCTGCCGCCGCTGCTTGGCGCGACGTTGGACAACATTGCCGGACACGGCGAAGACATCGCCGCGCTGGCCCGCGCGCTGGTCGCCGAGCCGCCGGTCGAAGCCGCATCAGGCGGCTTCATCGTCGCGGGCTATGACGCCGCACTCGACGAATTGCGCGCCGCCTCCGCCGATGGCCGCCAGCTGGTGGCGGCGCTCGAAGCGCGGCTGCGCGACGAGACCGGCGTCGCGGCACTCAAGATCCGCCACAACAATGTGCTCGGCTACCATATCGAAGTCGCGGCACGGCACGCCGACCCGTTGATGCGCCCCGACTCCGGGCTGATCCACCGCCAGACGCTGGCGGGCGTCGTGCGCTTCGGTTCGGTCGAACTCGGCGCGCTGGCAACGCGCATCGCGCAGGCCGGCGACCATGCGCTGGCCGCCGAAGCCGCGCATTTCGAGGAGCTAGTGGCCGGCGTACTGGCGCGCGCGACCGAAATCGCCCGCACTGCGGCGGCGCTGGCGCGGCTCGATGTCGGCAGCGCACTCGCCGAACTGGCGGCGCTCGAAGGCTGGTCGCGGGCGCAAGTCGATGACAGTTGCGCCTTCGACATCGCCGGCGGCCGGCATCCGGTCGTCGAGGCGGCATGCCGTGCGGCGCGCGTGCCGTTCGTCGCCAATGACTGTGACCTCGGTGCCAAGAACCGCTTGTGGCTGGTCACCGGACCCAACATGGCGGGTAAATCGACCTTCCTGCGCCAGAACGCGCTGATTGCAGTGCTAGCGCAGGCAGGGTCGTTCGTGCCCGCGACTTCGGCGCATATCGGCGTTGTCGACCGGCTGTTCAGCCGCGTCGGCGCCTCGGACAATCTCGCGCAGGGGCGTTCGACGTTCATGGTCGAAATGGTCGAAACTGCGGCCATCCTGACGCAGGCGACAAACCGCTCGCTGGTCATTCTCGACGAAGTCGGGCGCGGCACCTCGACCTATGACGGCCTCGCCATCGCCTGGGCGGTGCTCGAGGCGGTGCACGACAGCCTCGCCTGTCGCTGCCTGTTCGCGACGCACTATCACGAATTGACGCAGCTTTCGGCGCGGCTCGGCGCGCTGGCGCTGGTGACGGTCAAGGTGCGCGAATGGAACGGCAAGCTGGTGTTCCTGCACGAAGTCGCCAGCGGCGCCGCAGCCCGCAGCTACGGGCTGGCGGTGGCCGAACTCGCCGGGCTGCCGCGCGCGGTGATTTCGCGCGCGCGTTCGGTGCTGGCGCGGCTCGAGGACGGTCGCGCCAAGACCGGCGGCATCGCTGCCGGCTTGAGCGATCTGCCGCTGTTCGCCGCGGCGCCGCCGCCGCCAACGGTCGATGCACTGCGCGTGCGATTGGCGGCGATCAGCCCCGACTTGCTGTCGCCGCGCGAAGCGCTCGACCTGATTTACGAGCTGCGCGCACTGACTGACCAGGCCTGAACCGGCGCCCCCTGCCAGCAAACCGTGCGCCGGCAACCCGCGCGCGAAGCGCGGTGCTTGTAGCCGCGACGTAAATCGACTGCATCGCAATCACATTATCATTTACATTAAATTTGTATTCACCTCTTGAAAATCTGAACCTCCGGCAACATTTGGGGTTCAAGGCCGTTGTTGGCTGTATAGAATTCATGGAGACTATCGATGCTGTTTCGCCTTGCTATGGCCGCTGCAATTGTCGCCGGTGCCGCGTCTTCGGCCAGCGCCGTGACGACTCTGATGTGGTCGAGCACTGCCGACGTCGGCAAGACCCAGACCGTCAGCTTTGATGGGCAGTACGGCGCGTCGGTCAACAAGAAGACCGTCGCCACGCCGCTTGCCGGCCTGAGCTCGACGCTGGCGTTGACGCTGACCAAGGTCAGCGGCAAGGACTGGACGTTCGACTATGCCGTCGACAACACGTCGCTGGCGCCGGTCGTGGCCTCGAAGGTTTCGGTGTTCGGCTTTGACTCGCTCGGCAAGATTTCGGGCGGCAGCTCGACCGGCGCTTTCGGCAAATCGGGCAGTGGTTCGGTGCCGTTGCTTGGACAGACGGCCGACATCTGCTTCCGCTTCAGCGGCAGCGATTGCACCGGCGGCAACTCGGGTCTGGCGATCGATGACGCCGTGTCGACGGGTAGCCTGACGCTGCGTTTCGAAAAGGCCACGCCGCTCGCCAATCTGAGCAACTTCTTCGTGCGCTATGCTGCGGTGACCAATGCTGACAAGTCGATCAACAATGTCAACGGCACCAGTGGTGACGCCATGCTGATGACTGACAACGTCGATAGCGTGCCCGAACCGGCAAGCTGGGCGATGATGATTACCGGTTTCGGCCTGATCGGTGGCGCGATGCGCCGCCGCCGCGCCACCGTCGTGACCACCGCCTGCTGATACCCAGATAGCGCGCGCCTTCCCCCTGTACTGGCGCGCGTTCCGCCGGCCTCCTGTTTCCCCTGGCAGGAGGCCGGCATCATTTTGTCGGCCGGCACTTGCTCAGCCCGAATGTGCGGCGAGCTAGGCATGGCGCGGCGCCTGCAATGCGCCTATCAACTGCCGCATGTCCTGGCGCTTCAACTCGCTCGTCAACCGGCGTGCCATCATCGATCGGCGCGCCGTCAGCGATGCGCTTGCGGAAATTGCCGAAAAGCATGACCGCGTCGAAGCGCGGCGCGAGGCCGCGGCCGCGCTGGTCAAGGCGGCGATGGTCGCCGGTCGCGCCGAACTGCAGCGCCGGTTGCTCGAACATCCTTCGCGCGGGCTCGAGGCGGCGGCGGGCTATGCCTTCCTGACCGACCAGATGCTGCGGGTGATTTTCGACTTCACCATCACTGCACTGTATCCCGACACCAATCGCACCGCGTCCGAACGCATCACGTTGATCGCTGTCGGCGGCTATGGGCGCGGCGAAATGGCGCCGTTCTCCGACATCGACGTGATGTTCCTGACGCCGTGGAAACAGACCGCCTGGGGCGAGCAGGTCATCGAAACGATGCTCTATCTGCTCTGGGATCTTGGCCTCAAGGTCGGCCATTCGACGCGCTCGGTCGATGACATGATCCGTATGGCGAAGTCCGACCTGACGATCCGCACCGCCTTGCTCGAATCGCGCTACGTCTGGGGTGACCAGCCGCTGTATGACGAAGCCTCGGCGCGCTTCCGCAAGGAAGTCGTGGCCGGCACCGCGCGCGCCTTCATCGCCGACAAGCTCGCCGAACGCGACGCGCGCCACCAGCGCATGGGCGACAGCCGCTACGTCGTGGAACCCAACCTCAAGGAGGGCAAGGGCGGCCTGCGCGACCTCCACACCTTATTCTGGATCGGCAAATACGCCTATCAGGTGCAGTCGGTGAACGAGCTGGTCGACAAGGGACTGCTCACCGCCCCCGAACTCCGCCAGTTCCTCAAGGCCGAGAATTTCCTGTGGGCGGTGCGCTGCAACCTCCACGATATCGCCGGCCGCGCCGAAGAACGGCTGACTTTCGACGTCCAGCGCGAGCTCGCGGTGCGCATGCGCTATGCCGAACGCGGCGGCATGTCGGCGGTCGAACGCTTTATGCGCCACTATTTCCTCGTGGCGCGGCAGGTCGGCGATTTGACCGGACTGTTCCTCGCGCACCTTGATGAAAGCTTCGGGCGCTCGGCGTGGCTGCCGACGATCACCCGCAAGCCCAAGCGGCTGAACGGTTTCACGCTGCGCCGCGGTCGCATCGGCGTGCCGAACGACCGCTTCTTCCACGAGGATCCGGTGCGGCTGATCGAGATGTTCGCGCTCGCCGACAGCGAAAAGCTCGACATCCACCCGCTGGCGATGCGCCAGGCCGGTCGCGACGCCAATCTGGTCAACGAGAAAATCCGCCAGGACCCGCGGGCCAATGCGCTGTTCCTGGCGGTGCTGACCAGCAAGAACAACCCCGAAGCGGTGCTGCGCTGGATGAGCGAGGCCGGCGTCTTCGGGCGCTTCATTCCCGATTTCGGCCGCGTCGTGGCGCAGATGCAGTACGACATGTACCATCACTACACGGTGGACGAGCACACCATCCGCGCCATCGGGCTGGTGGCGCTGATCGAAGCGGGCAAGCTCAAGTCGGATCACCCGCTGTCGACGGCGATCATCCGTCAGCTGGTGTCGCGGCGCGTGCTCTATGTTGCGGTGCTGCTCCACGACATTGCCAAGGGTCGTGGCGGCGATCACAGCGAAATCGGCGCCGATATCGCGCTCAAGCTGTGCCCGCGGCTCGGGCTGGCGCCCGCCGAAACCGAAACCGTCGCTTGGCTGGTGCGCTATCACCTGCTGATGTCGTCGACAGCGTTCAAGCGCGACCTGTCGGACTTCAAGACCATCCTCGATTTTGTCGAGGTCGTCGCCTCGCCCGAACGGCTGCGGCTTCTGCTCATACTCACCGTGGTCGATATCCGCGCCGTCGGCCCCGGCATCTGGAATGCCTGGAAAGGCCAGTTGCTCGGTGACCTGTACGAAGGTGCCGAGGAGGTGCTGCGACTAGGGCACAAGCAGACCGGCCGCAGCGAACGCATCGCTGCCAAGCAGGCGGCACTCGCCACCGAACTGCGCTGGGCTCAGACCAAGTTCGCCGCCTACGCCAAGCGCCATGCCGATCCCTATTGGGTTGCCGAGCCTGCCGATGCCTTGTTGCGCAACGCGGAGCTGGTCGAAGCCGCAGATACCAGCACGCAGCCGCTGTCGATTGCCACGCATGCCGACGAAGCCTCGGGGACGACGCTGGTCAGCGTCTATGCCAGCGACCATCCGGGGCTGTTCTACCGCATCGCCGGGGCGATCTCGCTGGGCGGTGCCAATATTCTCGACGCGCGTATCCACACGACGCGCGACGGCATGGCGCTCGATAATTTCGTCGTCGCCGATCCACTCGACCGGCCGTTCAACGAGCCGACACAGCTGGCGCGCTTGAAGCGCACGATCGAGGACGTGCTGACCGGCAAGGTGCGGCTCGCCGACAAGCTCGCGGCGCGACCACTGGCACGCCGCCGCGCCGATGTGTTCAAGGTCGAACCCAATGTGCTGATGGATAACCGCGCCTCGAACCGCTACACCGTCGTCGAAGTCAGCGCGCTCGACCGGCCGGCGCTGCTCTATTCGCTGACC